>JAIRVC010000014.1 GCA_031254095.1 Acidobacteriota bacterium | reverse complement strand
CATACCGAGCAGCGCCATATTCAGCGTCCGGGGAATTGGCGTGGCCGTGAGCGTCAGTACATCAACTTGCGTTTTCAGCGCCTTCAGGCGCTCCTTGTGCGCGACGCCGAAACGCTGTTCCTCATCGACGATGATGAGACCGAGATCCCTGAACGCCACGTCTTTGGATAAAAGCCTGTGCGTGCCGACAACCAGATCAATCTGACCGGCTTCCAGATCGGCAAGAATCCGCTTCTGTTCTTTCGGGCCGCGGAAACGCGAAAGGAGCTGAACGCGCACCGGAAAGGCCGCAAAACGCCGGGTCAGCGTATTGTAATGCTGAAACGCCAGCACGGTCGTGGGCGCAAGCAGCGCAACCTGCTTCCCGTCAAGAATCGCTTTAAAAGCCGCTCTCAGCGCGACTTCCGTTTTGCCGTAACCGACATCGCCGCACAGCAGGCGATCCATTGGACGAGGCGCTTCCATGTCGTTTTTCACCGCGTCAAGCGCGTCCGCCTGATCGCGCGTCAGCTCAAATTCAAAGGCGTCCTCAAAGTCCCTCTGCCACGATGTATCCGGCGAAAAGGCGTAGCCGGAAACAGTCTGGCGCTGCGCGTAGAGCTTCAGCAGTTCTCCTGCCATATCGCGCATCGACTTGCGTATGCGTTTCTTGGTTTTTTCCCAGCTTGTGCCGCCAAGCCTGTCCAGCGCTGGACTGCCGCCGCCCATGCCGCTGTATTTTTGAATCAGGTCGAGCCGCTCCACCGGGACGTAAAGCCTCGCGCCGCCCTGATAGGTTAAAAGCACAAATTCCTTTGACTCATCGTTGCGCCTGATGATTTCAAGACCGTGAAACAGGCCGATACCGTGATCGACATGCACCACATAATCGCCCGGTTTTAAATCGCGCAAGTCGGAAAGAAAAGGATTGCGCCGGGCTGATTTTGGTTTTTTTAGTCCGGAGGCCGCGTCCGTATCGTCGAAAATATCCGGAGTAGTTAAAACGCGCAATTTTTCCGCCGGAAGAAAATAGCCCTGCAGAAGGCCGCCGGTCCCAATCAAAATCCGCGATTCCAGCACCCCAGCCGGTTCATCCGCGCCGTGTTCATCGGACAAGCAAAGCCTTGCCGGAATTTCATACTCTTTGAGGATGTCGTGTATGCGCTCGGCGCGGCCGGAACTTGACAATACAAAAACGATTTTTTCCCCGGCTTCATTAAATTTCCGGACATCGCCGATCAGTTCGCGAATATTGCCGCGATATTTCCTGACGGGCTGCGAAGAGAAATAAACAGGACCGGCATCCGTTTTTGAAATGTTCAGTTCTTCGATTTCCAGTCGCGGGAACCGTTCGAGGCGCGTCCGGAATTCTTCGGTTCCCATGTAAATAAGATCGGGTTCCAAAACGGCCTTTTGCGCCTCCACGCGGTCGGCAAAGCGCTCGTAAAGATCCGCGTTATGTTTGTCCAGTGACGCTTGCAGATTTTCACGCTCAACAATGGCGGCGCGAAAACCGCGCAGATAGTCGAACAGGGTTTTATCCAGCGGGTCGGAGGCGGGCAGCAGGAATTCAAACGCGGAAAACAGTTCGCCGTGCCGCGCGAGCGCGAGCTCTTCCTCGATGTGTTTCAAAAAAGGAGGACTCCAGACATCGCCCGCTTTTTCCGCCCACTCGCGCAGCGCGTTTTCGCGGACGCAGTATTCCCGCATCGGAATGATTTCCAGGTTGCCGGTTTCCTCGACCGAACGCTGCGAATCAGGATCGAAAAAGCGAATGGATTCGACCGTATCGCCAAAAAATTCGATGCGAGCCGGTTTTTCCATGTTCGGGGAAAACACGTCCAGGATTCCGCCGCGCAGTGAAAATTCACCCGGATCTGTCACCGGGTCGTCTTCCACGTATCCCGATTCGCGCAGATGGACGCATATCAGTTCCGGAGACATTTCATCGTCCCGGCACAGCGTCAGGCAGTAATTGAGAAAACGTTCCGGCGCGTGAAGACGGGCCGCGGCGGCACGGACGGAAGCCACCAGCACTCCGGAATTGCCGTTCAGTAGCTGCCGGAGGGCGCGCGCGCGCGCGGAAGCGATTTCAGGATGCGGAGAAAGGCCGCGATACGGATCTACCTCAAAACCGGGCAGATACGTAATTTCGGGCGGTGAAGATGAAAGCAGATCGCAATAGAAGCGGATTTCCTCCGCCAGATTTCGGGCTTCGGCATCGGATGGGGTAAAAACGGCGTATGGCCTGGCTTCCGCGATGATCGCGCCGGCCAGCGCCGGCGCTTTCGCGCCTCCGGCCGCTCCGGACAGCGTAAAAGCGTGAATTCCTTCTTTGAGCCGCGCGTACATGGAATCAAGGACGGTCCCATGTATTGCCGAAGAAAATGCCTGTTTAACCCCCATGAAATATAGTTCCGGCTTTGCCTGCTGAAGCGCCGCGTCTCGGCGAAACGCGGCGCTTAACTCGCGCTTATTTTGAAGAAGTGGCCAGCCGGAAGCCGAGGCGGGGGTTGGGGTCGCAACCGGCGGTGCAACCGCCGCGTGAAAACACCGTTGCGAAGCCCTCGTCGTAGACGCTGTTTCCGCCGCGCACAATGCGGTTCATGCGGGGTTGCGAACCGTCCGCGGTGGACTGGGAATCGCCGTTTACCCATTCATCGACATTCCCGCTCATGTCATACAGCCCCAGTTCGTTGGCACGTTTAAGTCCCACGGGCTGCGTTTTGCCGTCGCTGTTTTCAACGTACCATCCAACATCGTCAAGAGTATCGCTCCCGCTGTACAGATATCCTTTGCTTTGATTTCCGCCTCGCGCCGCGTATTCCCATTCCGCTTCAGTCGGCAGGCGATAAGTTTTGCCTGTCTTGTCATTCAGCCTTTCAAAAAACGTTTCCAATTCGCTCCAGCTTACATTTTCCACCGGCAGATTATTGGCTCTATTGCCTGACGGATTATAGTTTATTCCCATTACCTGGCTCCATAAGAACTGCGTCACCTCGTATTTTCCAATATAAAAAGTGTTCAGCGTTACAGAGTGTTCCGGAACCGCGGCAAAAGGACAGTCATTTCTGCGTTCGGGGTCGCAGCCCATTGTAAACGTTCCGCCCCTTACTTCCGCCAGATCGCCCACGATATCGTCCAGCGTGGTTTCTTTAATTTTTACGACAACCGACTCGGTTATCTTTCTATTATTGTAATCCCTGAGCGAAGCCCTCACCGTACAGTCGCCGGATCTCGCCGCGCTGAAAAGCCCGTTCTCATCTATAGTTCCGCAGGTTCCGCCGGAAACTTCCCATTCCAGGTCCTGCTGCTGCGGCTGGCCAAACGGTATCTCCGTCGTCGCCGTAAACTGAATGGTCTTTCCAATTTTGACATCCAAAGTCGGATACTTAATCGTGATCTTCGGGTCGGCGTAAACAACCGTGATGTTCGCCGTTACGGTTGTTGACGCGTCGGCTTCGGCCGCCACCTTAAACTTGTATGTTCCGGCGGTTACAGGCGGCACGTATTTTGCCTTATTGCCGCTGATGCTGAAACTGCCCTCAATCACACCCTGTTCCGGCCACGTGATCGCCGTATTTTTCGCATCCACCTTCAACTCCACAGAACCGCCGGATTCCACGCTTTTCGTCATCGGCGAAATGGAAATTCTCACGGTTTTATCATGCGTTCCGGGCTCGTCCCCGCAGGCTGTTAGAAACAGCAAAGACAGCGCAACCGCCGCGGTGACGGCAAATTTCATCATTTTTAAATATCGCAATGTCCCTTCTCCTTCTTGCTCCGGATGTTCATTGATCCGCATAAACGCTCACAATTAAGACGCCGGTTCAGGCAAATCGGTTCATATCCTTAAAATCCTTTATAATAACAGATCAGGCAAAAGAAACGCGGATATTTCGACAATTAGCCTACAGCCGATGCATGGCGGGATGTTTTGCAATCACCTCTCTTGTGCTATTATTCCGTCGAATTTTTCAATGCTTTAGGGCCGATGCTCTTATGAAAAAAAACGAAGAGAAAAATCTGATGAGCGCGGCGGAAATCGACCTTGTTCTGACAAGAATCGCCGCCGAAATTCTCGAAAAACTGGGGCCCGATGAAGATTTTGCGGTTATCGGCATCCGCCGGCGCGGCGTGCCTCTTGCTGAAAGGATCTGCGCGCGGATAGCGTCCTCGCGTGGTTTCGCCGTCCCTATGGGCATTTTGGATATCACGCTTTACAGGGACGATCTGACAACTGTCAGCAACCGGCCGATGCTGCGTGAAACGCGCATTGATTTTGACATTAACAACCGCAGCCTGATTCTGGTTGACGACGTGCTTTTTACCGGACGCACGATCCGCGCGGCTCTTGACGGGCTTGTGGATCTTGGCCGGCCGAAACGGGTGCAGCTCGCGGTTCTGACGGATCGCGGCCATCGCGAATTGCCGATTCAGGCTGATTACATCGGCAAAGCCGTTCAAACGGAATTAGGCGAAATCGTCGAAGTCCGCCTGCGCGAAGAAGACGGGAAGGACGGCGTTGTACTACTTCGGCCGGCACGCCGGGACAAGAAAACTAAAAAACAATAGGGACGCGCTGATAAAATGGCTTCACTTCGCCACAAAGATCTTTTAGGCATCGAACAGCTATCCGTCGGGGAGATTCAGCTTATATTGGATACGGCGGAGGCTTTGCGCGAGGTCGCCGCGCGTCCGGTAAAAAAAGTTCCCGCGCTGCGCGGCAAAACGGTGGTTAATCTTTTTTTTGAGCCGTCCACCCGCACCAGATCGTCATTTGAACTGGCTGAAAAAAGATTAAGCGCCGACATCCTCAATTTTTCCGCGTCAACCAGCAGCGTTACCAAAGGCGAAACGTTGCTTGACACGGCATATAACCTTGAAGCCATGTCGCCGGACATCATCGTCATCAGGCACGGGTCGGCCGGCGCGCCGCACCTGCTCGGGCGGAAATGCAAGGCGTCGATAATAAACGCAGGCGACGGAATGCACGAGCATCCGACGCAGGCGCTTCTTGACGGGCTGACGGTACGAACGATCAAGGGACGGCTGGAAGGGCTGAAAATCGCCATTATCGGCGACGTTGCGCACAGCCGCGTCGCGCGTTCCGATACGATTCTGTTCAGCCGCATGGGCGCGGAAGTCTGCGTGTGCGGGCCGCCGACGCTTATTCCGTGGGAATATGAGAAACTGGGCGCGAAAACGACCATCTGTCTGGAAGAAGCCATGGACGGCGCCGACGTCATCATGATGCTGCGCGTACAGCACGAGCGGCAAAACGAGGCATTCTTTCCATCCGCGCGGGAATACGCGAGCCTGTACGGCCTGACGCGGGAACGTATGCGCGCCGCAAAAAAAGGCGCGATAGTTATGCACCCGGGGCCGATCAACCGCGGCGTGGAGATTGAGTCGGAAGTCGCGGACGCGGGCTGTTCCGTAATACTTGACCAGGTTGCGAACGGCATAGCCGCGCGTATGGCCGTTCTATACCTTCTTTCCGGAAACGCCGGCCTCACGCCGGAAAAATCACGGTAAATGCCATAATGCAATTGATACTAAGACAAGGAAGGGTTGTTGACCCTTCGCAGAAACTGAACAGGGTGATGGATGTCGGCATCGACAACGGCCGCGTGGCCGCGTTGTCGCCCAAAATCGCCGAAAAGGGGCGCAGGGAAATCGACGCGCGTGGACTGGTCGTCTTTCCCGGATTTATCGACATGCATGTGCATCTGCGCGAACCGGGCAGGGAAGACGCCGAGACGATTGAATCAGGAGTAAACGCGGCCGTGCGCGGCGGCTTTACCGGCGTCGCGTGTATGCCGAATACGCAGCCGGTCAACGACTGCGAGGCCGTAACGGCCTTTATTCTAAGCCGGGCGCGCGAGGCCGCAAAAGCGAACGTCTATCCCATCGGCGCGATTACAAAAGGAAGCCAGGGAAAGACTCTGGCCGAAATCGGCGAAATGCGTCGCGCGGGAATCGTGGCGATCAGCGACGACGGCCATCCGGTCGGGGACGGCCAGGTCATGCGCCGCGCCATGGAATATTCGCGGCTCTTTGACATTCCCGTTATTGATCATTGTGAAGACAGGGAGCTTGCCGCCGGCGGCGTTATTAACGAGGGATATTATTCAACCGTGCTTGGACTGCGCGGCATTAATCCGGCCGCCGAAGAGGTGCAGGTCGAACGTGACGCCGTACTGGCGCGGCAGACAGGCGCGCGGGTACATATAGCCCATATTTCCACGAGGCATTCGCTGGCGGCCGTCGCGCGCGCAAAAAAGGAAGGCGTTGCGCTGACCTGCGAAGCGACGCCGCACCATCTGCTTTTGACCGACGCCGCGGTGGCGGAGTCTTCCTACGATACCAACACCAAGATGAATCCGCCTCTGCGCCTCAGGGAAGACGCTGACGCTCTGGTCGCGGGGATTGTTTCAGGCGACATAGATGTTATCGCAACCGACCACGCGCCGCACAGCATCCGCGACAAGATGCTGGAATTTGATCACGCGCCGTTCGGCATTGTGGGCGTTGAAACGGCGGTGAGCCTGATCTGCGACCGTCTGGTCCGGCCGGGAATTCTGCCGCTTGAGCGCCTCGCGGAACTTTTTTCGGCAAACCCTTCCGGCATCCTCAATCTGAACCGGGGAACGCTGGCCAAGGGCGCGTATGCGGACATAACGGTGCTGGATATGGAAAGAAAACTTGAGGTTCGCCCCGAAGACTTTGCCTCGCGCAGCCGCAACACGCCGTTTGCCGGCTGGAAACTTTGCGGCGGCCCCGCTTTTACGATAGTAAAAGGAAAAATCGTCTGGAGCGTGTAAAGCAGCGACCGGCGACAGCTACTCTATTATTCGCTGAATGTATTCGCCCTGACGGGCATAGCCGTGTTCCCTCGCTTTTTTCTCCAGCATTTCAAGCGCTTCCGGACGGCCGGATTTTAAGGCGTCTTCATCTATTGCGTTGGCGTTTGCCGTACGCCGCTCAATGTCGATTTCAAGCGCGCGCACACGCGTCTGCCGCCCATAAAGATCCATCCGCGCTTTCTGCAGGTCGCGGTAACCTCCCGGGCCGAACAGGCTGTAAAACAAAATGCCTGATACCGCGACAATGCAGATAATCAGCACAATTTCCCTTACATACGAACGCCGCCGCTTTGACTGAGTCATATTGGACACACCTGTCCGCCCTCGCCTGTAACTGCTATTCCAGAAGTTACCCAAAAAAAGATGGTTCACGGCGAATTTTTCTGACCACTAACCACTGACTGCCGTGAGACGGCTGTCTGCTGATAGAAATCAACCGGTCAACAATATAGAAGTAAAATCGGGGCGGTACTGTCTCGGCGAAGGCTGATTAATCAGCGCTTCCCTCTTCAGCTCTTGTAACGTTTTCCGCCTGCAACCCTTTCGGGCCCGTAGTCACTAAAAAACTTACTTCGTCGCCTTCGGCCAGCGTGCGAAACCCGCCCATCTGAATCGCCGTGTGATGAACGAAAACATCTCCGCCGCTGTTTCTTTCAATAAAACCATAGCCTTTGGCGTTGTTAAACCACTTTACTTTTCCGGTTTCTTTTTCCATGTTACCTCATGCCCAGATTATAATCCCTGGAATTTCCGCAACCCGCCGGTAAGTTTAAAAACCTTCGCCATCGCGACGAACGGGCTGTATCAAATTCCGATGTTCTATATGCTATTGTCCCCGGCCTGTTCTGTCAAGACTATTGCTCAGGAAACACTAATCAGCGTTTCCCTTGCCGTGGCATGTAATGAAAGCGCAAACAGAAGGTAAAAAAGCGGATTCCCTGAAAAGACTGGAGGCGCCGAGCGGACTCGAACCGCTGAATCGAGGTTTTGCAGACCTCTCCCTTAGCCACTTGGGTACGACGCCTCAAATAAGCGGGCACATTGTATTAAAAACGAAGCCTCCGCGCAAGGCCGGAATATCAGCAGAACGCGCGTTACTATGTCGGCGTTTCCCTGAAACTTTTACGGCGCGCGCACATATCAGCATTCCTTAAACAAAAAACACGAGGTGAAAGCGATTTTGCTCGGGCCGTAATTGTATTTTAAATTGTTGTCCGTGCAGACCTTGCTGACGAGCAGACCGCAGGCCTCCATTGACGCCGACATCCTGTCCGGAAAGCGGCAGGGCGCATCCGGATACGTGCAGGATTCGCACAACTTGCAGGCGCCGGCTCCCATGGCAAAAACCGTGGAACACCCCCTTTCGAGAGCATCCCACATGCGCCCGAAATTAGCTTTATGGCGCGCTCCGGCGGCCATAATGCCATCCCAGTCGTAGTTATCTTCAATATCACCGACTGTCTGCACAAGCAGCCCGCACGAATAGCCCCTGACATGCTCGCGCATCTCTTCAAGCGACGCGCACGCGGGCGGGCATGACCAGGATCTGCCATACCTGTCGCACTGCCCGGCGTTACACATGTCGCGCACTTCCTGCAGAAACTCCAGCTTTGATACGTCAAGCGGCGCGCAATGCGTAAAGCCGCTGTCGCGCGCCAGTTTTGAAAGTTTTTCGTAATCTCGCATAATTCAAATTCACGGAAATGCTGATTAATCAGGTAACGATATTGAAATGTTCAATGTGCAGCGCCGGATCCGCTTTGACAATGATGTCGCGCCGCAAGATATGCCGCAATTCCTCAATTACGCCGGATTCCGTTTCACGCAGCGCTCTTGCGACATCCGGATGCACGCGCACCGTCAGTTCCATGCGATTGTCGATAATGCCACGCATCTTTTCAACCTCGTGAAAGATATTGTGGCACGTCGTCGATACCGACTTGACCATGCCCGACCCGTAACAATAAGGGCATGGCTGGCACAGCGTTCGTTCAAGCGACTGCTTGACTCTTTTTCGCGTAATCGCCACAAGCCCGAATTCGTTAAATTCCAGAATCTTGCTGGGCGCCTTGTCGCGCGCGATTTCTTCGGACAGGGCTTCCATTACGCGCTTGCGGTTCTTGCGCTCATCCATGTCGATAAAGTCGATCACGATAATGCCGCCAAGGTCGCGCAGGCGTATCTGGCGCACGATCTCCTTGACCGCTTCCAGATTCGTCCGCGTGATGGTTTCCTCAAGGCTGTTGTTGCCGCGGCCGACAAATTTGCCCGTATTAATGTCGATGCTCACCAGGGCTTCAGTCTGATTGATGACGATATAACCGCCTGATTTAAGCCAAATCTTGGGATGAATCAGTTTGTCGATTTCATTCGTAATGCCGTATTCATCAAAAATGTCGTTCTCTTTGGTGTAAAGCTTCACGCGATGGACAAGGTTTGGATAGATTTTGTCAACGAACTCAACAATGCGCTGGTACTCATATTCGTCGTCAACGCGAATTGAAGCGAACTCAAATGAAAACTGATCGCGCAACAGGCGCTGTACAAGGCTCATTTCGGCGTGAATCAGCGCAGGCGCGGAAACCCTGTCGGCCCGGGAGCGCATATCTTCCCAGATGCGCAGCAGAAAGCGGAGATCGTTAACCAGATCTTCCTCGCTATGTTCCGCGGCCGCGGTGCGCACGATGATGCCGCCCGGAAACTGTTCACGATGTCTTAATATGATTTCCTTCAGGCGCATACGTTCGGCGTCCGATCCGATCTTGCGGGAAACGCCGACATGATCAACCGTCGGCATATACACCAGATAACGCCCCGGCAGCGCGATATGGCTGGTTACGCGCGCGCCTTTTTTGCCGATAGGCTCCTTGGCTACCTGAACCAGCACTTCCTGCCCTTCGCGAAGCATATCATCAATGGAATGACGCTCAGGAAGAGGTCTTTGCGGCGTATGGCGCACGGCGGTATAGCGTTTACGGCGGGTCGTCGCTCCCCGGCGGCGGGAAAACCCGCCCCGTTCGCCGTTATCGCCTGAAAACGGCATCTGTTCGCCGTCGTCACGAATGGCGGCGGATTTACGCCGCGGTTCGGAAATTTTACTTTCAGAATTCCCTGGGGCTTCAATGTCGGATTGCGCGGACGGCAAGTCTATTTCGGCTTCGGCGGAAACCTGTTCCGTATTTTCGGCGGTTTCCGCCGAAGCCGGAACGCCGGGCGCGTCTAAAACAAAGGAATCGCCCGATACGGATTCATTCGCGTCAATTTCATCCGCCGAAGATTCTGATTCCTTTTGCGCCGCGTATATTTGCGCCGCGTCTGAAAATTCCGGAATATCCGCGGCAATCCGTTCGCCGCCCGCATCCGCAGGTGTTTTTCCCGGCAAAGCCGCGTTTTCGGCGACGGCTTCCTGCCGCCCGCCGTACGCTTCCATTTTTCCAAAGGAACCGGAGATGCCATAAGCGTCGGAAATATCTGAAGAAATTTCTTCCGTTTCCGGCGATACGGAATCGAAAGGTGTTTCGTGGAATTGCGTTTCGTCAGCCTGCGCGTCAACCGGGAATTCCGCAGCTTCCGGAATTTCTGAAACGTCGGATCTTTCCTCGCCCGAAGCGTTGACCTCGTCCGCGCGAGCCGCCTCGGCGCGTTCTTTTCTTTCGCGCCAGCGGCTTTTTTCCCCTTTGCGTTCCCGATCTTTTTCGCGGCGCGGCGGACGCGCCTCGGCAACATGATGCTCGACTTCCGCCGCAATCTCCATGGAGTCGTCATCGTGCGGCAAATCAGTGTCTATTTCATCGTTTTCCTCGACAAAATCAGAAACGTAAAGGAAGGCGTCCTTTTCCAGTCCGATATTGACAAACGCGGACTGCATCCCCGGAAGAACCTTTGTGACTTTTCCTTTATAAGTGTTCGCCAGAATACCGCGGCTGCGGTGTCGTTCAATGTACAGCTCCGCCAACTGGTCGTCTTCCAGAATGGCGACCCTTGTTTCCAAAGCGGTGTTGGAAACGATCATATCTTTGATCATGAGCCTGCTCCCGTTTTATGGGACGCGGCCGCCGAGACAAAGCGCGGGGAAGAAATACGAATCAGAATAGACGGGCGCCGTCTTTCAGGTTTTCACATATCCAGATTGACGAAAATGCTTGGAAATCAATTATGAACTCCCGCCCGTTATACCCGGGAAATCCCGTTCAGACGCCCTTTGCCCGGATACTTCACGGTAAACCTGGTGCGGCGGCATACCTGTCCGCCGGGGTCGGGCTGTCTTCTCTTTCTGAAAATATCTTTTGTTTTCCGGCGGATATATAAACCACCGTGTCAAATCCCTTATCCGTACTTCGCTTATCGCGGCTTATCGCACAACGACCGGTCGGTTAAACCCAAAGCGGCAATTGCAAAAGACCTGGAACCGCCGGCGTCACTGCCGGCAGGTTCTGAAAAAATGCGGGCGGAATGCCCGCGTTCCCGGCAAAGCCGGAAGGTTTTGCAATTACCTCCAAATGCTTCAATTTTTAAAACTAAACTCATTATGATGACGAATTATTTATAACGTTTCCGTCTTTGAAAAACCCAAAAATATATAGTAAATGTCAAAACACCCGAATGCAAGCAATCAAAAAAAGGGAGCAGGGCACGTATTAAAAATGCCGTATCGTGAGGCAATTGCAAAACCTGCTGGATTACGTACTTTCAGGGCCTGGATTTTGTGTTAAGTAAGCGCTGATTACTGACCACTTTTAACATGACGCACGGGAATCTGCCGCGCACGATAATCGCGAAAGCGTTCGCGGCAGGCCTCTGTGCGGTCAGACGATGAGTGATCGACAAATTCGTGCGTAGCGTCAAAACCGCAGGTGAAATCAAGGCCGCAATGTCCGTCCGCAATCAGAATACGCGCCTCAATGGGATTCTCCTCAACCGTAACGATGCCTACGGGAACGTCGGTTCCATCAATTTTTTCGCCCGGCTCAATAATCCTGTGGGGTATGAACGATTCCTGACGTAAAATCCACAACATCCGATCCAGAGCCGCAGCCCGCTCACTGTCGGAAGTAAAAATCAGAATCCTGTTTCCGCCGCGATACGCCCGCTCCACTATTTCAAACAGCAGATATTCCCTGCGGTTGTCCGGCGCGTCATGAAATATACATTCATTCATAATTCAAGGCTTATCCGGATCGGCGAATTCAACCTCGATAGCAATCTGCGTCTCATACACTTCGCCGTTTTTAGTCGCCGGCAGGAATACCCAGCTATTTCGCACGCCTTCCACAGCCCGTTCATCCAATCCCCTGCCCAATCCTTTTGACACCCGCAGATCGCGGATGCCGCCGCTTTTGCTGATGATTCCGACCAGCCTGACTTTTCCGTAAACTCGCGCTTTTTTCGCCGCCGGCGTTATAGCGATTTCAGGCCGCTCAAGTATTTTGGGCGGATTTGTGCCGTCCTCGGTCAGCAAGCCTTCCCAGTCTTTTTCCCATTCCGGGCTGCCGTCGGATGTTTTAAACCGCCCCATTGCCTGAATGTTAGCCTTCGCCAGCTCCGCTTCGGAATCGGGACTTTCAAGGTCAAGATTCTGAATTTTTCTAACGAGCTGTTCAAAGGCGTTCTTTTCCAGCGGCTGCATGAAAAAACGGCGCGCTCCGATGCTGACGCTCAGTTCTTCAATCGCGTCCTGTTCGTGAAAAACTCCCGTGATTTTCAGTCCGGCAAAAGTACGCTCCTTGAGCAGGGACGACGCGTTATAACGCTGCGCCCCTCCAAGCGTGTCCTTATGCTCACGCTCAAAAACCTGTCCGATGTAAAAGCGCCCGGATTCCCCGCGATAGATAAAATCCTGCGGTTGCACCACAATGACGTAATCGGAAAAATTAATGATGTTGACCATGAAGTTGTGCGCGCCCGCGGGTTCGGCGGTAACGATGTAGTTAGGACTCACGTAGGCGAACGCCGCGGCGTCCGCCCGCGCCTGCAATGGCGTCAGGCAGACGGCCGCCAGTAATCCAAAAACAGCCGGCATCGTTTTTCGTCTCACTTTATTTACACCTCCCTGCGCTACAAACTATTTTTAACCTCCCCGGTCTTTTTTTCAACCATAGCCCTGATTTCGTCAAGACGCGCCTCGTTATCGGCTTCAAAGCGCATAACCAGAACGTCCTGCGTATTTGAAGCCCGTATCAGGCCCCATCCATCGGGGAAGACGACGCGCGCGCCGTCAACGTCGATAACCTTATAGTCTTTTTTGAAATACTCTTTTACTTTATCGACGACAATGAATTTTTTATCGTCATCGCACTGCAGGCGAATTTCCGGAGTCACAAAGGTCTTTGGGAAGCTGTCGAGGATACCGCTCAGAGGAACGGGCGACGCGGCCAGCAGTTCAATGATCCGGCAGGCGGCGTAAATGGCGTCGTCATAACCGAGATAGCGGTCGGCGAAAAACATATGCCCGCTCATTTCACCCGCCAGTTCCGCTTTTTCCTCCTTCATTTTGGCTTTAATAATCGAATGTCCCGTGCGCCACATGATCGGCCGCCCGCCGTGTTTTTCAATATCGTCATAGAGGTTCATGGAACATTTTACTTCCGCTATGAAGGTCGCGCCCGGCTTCCTTTTGAGAATCTCGCGCGCGTAAATCGCCAGCAGGATGTCGCCCCATATAATGCGCCCGTCATCCGCGACAACGCCTATACGGTCCGCGTCGCCGTCAAAAGAGATGCCGAGTTCCAGGCCGTTTGACGTCACGACCTTGCGCAGATCAGCAAGATTTTCAACGATTGTCGGGTCGGGATGATGATTCGGAAAATTTCCGTCCATGTCGCAGTAAAGGCGCGTCACGTCGCAGCCCAGTTCGGCGGCGATGTCCGGCGCGAGCAGGCAGGCTGTGCCGTTGCCGCAGTCCATGGCGACGCGCACAGGGCGCGACGGCTTGATAAGGCTCAGGACATATTTTTTGTACGACGCCATCACATCTGCGATTGTGACCGCTCCCGCGCCTTTTTCAAAATCCCGCGCCTCAATAAGATCGGCGATTTCCTGAATCTGCGCGCCGTAAACCGAAGCATGTCCGAGACAGACTTTAAAACCGTTGTAATCGGCGGGATTGTGGCTTCCCGTAATCATGACGCCGCCGTCCTTTTTGAGT
>JAIRVC010000322.1 GCA_031254095.1 Acidobacteriota bacterium | reverse complement strand
CCTGACGAAACGATTCTGATTATTAAAGACGTGCGGGTAAAGAATTTTTGAATGTGGATTTTTGATTTTTGGAAATTATTTGGCGTCCTTTACAAATTTCCGAATTGCCGCGGCCCCCTTATCGGTCAGCCGGTACTTTTGCGTTTTACTGTTTGGCTTGCCGGGTATGGTCATTTCGATATAGCCACTGGTTAAAAGCGGTTCAACGTTTCGTTTATATGCCCGATGGTCGCCGTTCATTCCGATTGCGGCAAAAATTTCTTTGCGTGATAAATATCCGGATTCGAGAGATTTAAGCACTGAAACCATCGTATTGCTCAACTGCTCATCTTTGTGCTTATCTATATGCTCATCTTTGTGCTTATCCTGAATGGCAAGAATATCCGCGATCGCCGTCAGCATAAACTCAATAAACACAGTCGAATTCCCCACTCTGTCAGATGTTCCGAGTGCGGCGTAATATTCTCGTTGCCGTTCAAAGATGACTGTTTCAATCGGCAGGCTCAAAAACAACGGATCCCATTTAGACAGAATGACCGTTTGCCACAGCCGTCCCATGCGCCCGTTCCCGTCCATAAACGGGTGGATAAACTCAATCTCATAATGCACGGCCGAGCTTTTTATCAAGGGGTGAACCTCGCCGCTTTTTGCCCAGCCAAACAGATTTTCAATATGGCCATAAACCAATTCCGCTTTGGGCGCGGCATGAACCAGCCTTTCGCCATCATATATGCCGACGCCGCGGGTTCGAAATTTGCCTGCGTTATCCGCAAGATCATTCATCATAAGCTTATGCGCTTTTAGAAAGTCGGCCATGTTGAACGGCTCGAAACTTTCAATCTGCGAGTATGCCGAAAACGCATTTTTGACTTCCAAAATCTCGCTCGGCGAACCAACAACGCGTCGCCCGTTTATAATGTCCGTCACCTGTTCAAGAGACAGCGTGTTTTCCTCGATCGCGAGGGATGAATGTACGGAGCGTATATTGCGGTCTTTGCGAAGCCGCATGTTTACGTTCGGAGAAATCGTTGACAGCAAAGACGAGATGTTTGCCGTAAGGTTTATAATCTTATCGGTAATATCATAAGGCGGTTTTTCAAACATCATATCACCCTTTGTTAATACGGTATGCGGGCAGTTGAGCGAATCCGGTAAGGGATGCGGCGCTTTGCCCGTTCGTTTCCCGGACAAAATTGCTATCCCATTTTACAAAATTCCGCAGTAGAATCAATTTTCTGTGTACGGAAACGGCTTCCGCGCGCCAGAGCCTGGGAAATATTACATAACCGCGAAGAAAGCGCAGCCTGTTTTCACGGTTCGTGATGTCAACGATAAACGAATTAAGAAATGAAGAAAGGAACCAATATGCAAAAAAGAACAAGTCTCTATATATTTTTATCCTGTTTCGTCGCGCTTACAGTTTGCGCTCCGGCCGTTATGGCGCAGGCGGATCAGACTTTGCGAGGTCCGGATGTGATCTATGTTCCGACGCCCCAGACTGTCGTTGAGGGTATGCTGGAAATGGCCGGCGTGAAAGCCGGCGATGTAGTTTACGACCTGGGTTCGGGCGATGGCCGCATTCCGATCACGGCAGTGCAAAAATTCGGTGCCGTGCGCGCGACAGGAATTGATATCGACCCTCAACGCATCAGTGAAGCTAACGAAAATGCAAAAAAAGCCGGTGTTCCCGACAAAGTGAAATTCCTCAATCAGGACCTATTTACGACCGATTTTAGCGAAGCCACCGTTATCACGCTGTATCTGCTTCCCGGTCTCAACCAAAAGCTCCGCCCGCAACTGATGAAACTGAAACCGGGCACCCGGATTGTTTCGCACGCGTTCGACATGGGCGACTGGGAACCTGAAAGAACGGAAACAATCGACGGCAGAACCGTCTATTTTTGGACGGTGCCTGGAAAATAAACACTTTCCTGACTGAAAAAAGAAATTTGCCGCAGAGCTTCATACACGGCGATAGCTACGGAAGAGGAAAGATTGAGACAGCGAACATGCGTTGTTTTCATCGGGATGCGCAAAGCGTGTTCGCCGTTCTCGCGCAGCAGTTCCGGGGACAATCCTTTAGTCTCCGGGCCAAAGACCAGGCAGTCTCCTTTTTGATAGCTGACATCTGTGTACGGGCGTTCGGCATGAGCGCTGAAGTAAAGAAAACGCGATTCGGGAAGCAGCGCGCGGACTTCCTCAAGATCGGCTTCCTGGCGCAGATCCACATGCGGCCAGTAGTCCAGGCCCGCCCGGCGGACGGAGCGGTCGTCTATGCGGAAACCGGGTTCGCCGACAATATGCAGCGGCAGACCGTGGGCGGCGCACAGCCGGGCGATATTCCCCGTGTTGGGATGAATTTCAGGCCGGTATAAAACGATATGTATCATTTTAACTTGAGGAACGCCGCCGCCCGCGCCGCTACCGCCCGCGCATCGTCGGCGGCTTCCCGTATGAATCGCGGCCGCCGCGCGCAGCCGCAAACGAACATTCCGTCATTTTGCAGGTCAACTGGCCTCAGAACGGGGTGCGCTTCAATAAAAAATCCGTCCGCGGACAGTCTTTGGTTCAACATCCGCGCAATATCCGGATTGCCTTCCGCCGGGGCTATGCCGGTCGAGAGAACCAGCATGTCGGGGTAAATCGCCAGGGTCCTTCCGAAATCAGCGTCGTATGCCCGAACCAGAAGTTTTCCGTTTTCCTCGCAAGCCTCCGGCCTTGTCTCGCCCGAATAGCGAATAAACCTGACGCGCTTTTCAAGCGCCCTTAGATAATAAACTTCCTCCGCGCCGTGCGTCAGCCGCTCGCCGCCCAGTACCACGATTTCGGAATACGGCAAAACGCTCTTTATTTCCAGCGCGTTTCTGAGCGCCTGCGCGCAGCAAACCCGGCTGCAATAAGGATGCCGTTGCGTGAGGCTTTCCACGCACTGCATCATAACAATAGTCGGTTTGGCGTTATCGCCGAACATGGACGTCAGGCTTCCGTCGGCCAGCGTTTCCCCAAGACCGCTCTGCGTGACTACGGCTGAATTTTTCCCGTACAGATATTGATCGGTTGCGCGCTCCCGTCCTCCGGAGGCGATTATTGTCACGGCGTGACGCACGGAAATTTCATTGCCGCCGGAGCGGATTACGCTGGAGAAATCTCCGGCCTGTCCCGCAATGCGCTCAAGTCCGGCATTCAGATACGTCTTTATATTCGGGTGCGTTCGCACCGTTTTTTCCAGCGCGCGCATATACTCCGGAAGATTCTCAATACATTCGGCTTCTGGAGCGTCAAGCTCGTCAGGCGCGGCCCGGCGTCCGCGCGCCAGCCCGCCGAGCTTTTCCGTTTTTTCGACAAGGTGCGTTTTATATCCCTGACCGGCGATATATTGCGCGGCCGTCATACCCGCGGGCCCGCCGCCGATAATCAAGGCTTCCGGCGCTTTTTCCCCGGCGTTTGCCTCAAAAGACGCGAACTGCCGCATGATTTCAGCCGCGGCGGCTCCGCCCCGCACAATCGATCCGGAAATTCTCTCTGTTTCATCCGTTGTTTCTTCCGCGTATTGTTCGGCCGGTTGTATGCGGCGAACGCCGGGAATTGAAACCATGTTTCGCATATCCCTTGAAAGCGCGCCGGATACAATGACGCCTCCGATGTGAAGCGTTCGCTCCCCTGGCTGTTCGTTCTGGGTAATCGCCCCGGCCGCGCAGGCTTTTACGCATTCCATGCAGCCGCTGCAAAGCCCGCAGTCAAGACAGCGTTTAGATTCATGTGACGCCTGATTTTCGTCATAGCCCGAATTGATTT
>JAIRVC010000318.1 GCA_031254095.1 Acidobacteriota bacterium | reverse complement strand
TCCGGCTTGTTAGAAAACAGACGCCTTTCCAATTGAGAGCCAAATATTTTTTCTTCAGGCTCAGGCATTATTTTAATATCCGCAAGCAATAATCAGCGTTTCCCTAATCCAGATCAATGTCTCGCGTAGGCCTCGTAACAGGCGAATCCTTGCTTTTTTCCAGAGCTTCGGCAAATTTGCGATCCAGCAGTTCCGACTGCGTCTTTAGATCGGCGGAACTCTGCTGGAAGATTTCCTCGCGCCGCCGCGCCTGCTCCCTGAGAAGATCCTGGGCGTGGTCAAGGTCAAAAGAGCCGCGTTTTTGCGGCGGTTCTTCATGCCGTATCACTTTGCCGAGCTTTGCGTCTATTATCAGCCGCGCGCCGCAACAGGGACAATCCACCGTCAGATTGCTGATTTTCTTTTCCGCCATACGCGTTCATCCTCCTTTTGAAATACGCGCTCCGGTCTCGGCGCAATCCGCGCAAAGCCCGTTAATCAGCGCTTTCCTTTTCAGGTATCCCTGTAGAATTTTTGGGCTAGCGTCTTCGATATTTCATCGCGGCGGCCGCTTCTCTGTCGGCCTCCTTGCTGCGCTCCGATTCTCTCTTATCCACTAGTTTCTTTCCACGGGCGACGCCAAGCTCAATTTTTATTTTGCCCCGCTTGAAATAAACCCTGAGCGGGGCGATCGTCAAACCTTTTTCCTGCGTTTTCCCGATGAGTTTTCTGATCTCCCGCGCGTGCAGCAACAGTTTTCGTGTCCGCGTGGGATTGTGATTTTCACGATTGCCGTGAGAATACGGGCTGATGTGACAGTTAAAAAGCCACGCCTCCCCCTTCTGGATAACGGCATAACTGTCCTTGAGATTCAGCCGTCCTTCGCGAATGGCTTTTACCTCGGTTCCCAAAAGGCAGACGCCGGCCTCAAGTTTGTCGAGGATGAAGTAATCGTGAAACGCTTTTTTATTTGTGGCGACAACTTTTTCGCCCGCTTCTTTTCCGGTCATGAGAAAAACCTTAGGCAATTGAGGCAATTGCAAAAGATTAATTATAGCAGATGCCGCTCCACATATTCACGCGCGGCATCCTGCCAGGAACGCGGCCGTGGAAGGCCCTCCAAAGCCATACGCGTATCGACAAGAATGGAGCTGGCAGGCCGGGGCGCGGGACGTGGATACTCTGAACTCGCAACCGGCGTAATGGATATATCGGGGATTTTCGCCCAGGCGACAGCCTGAACCGCCAGATCGTACCAGGAGCAACTGCCGCCATTTGTCACATGATACGTCCCGCGGCAGCCCGCCGCCGTCATTTTCAGCGTCTGTCCGGCGACATCCTTCGCGTATGTCGGCGATCCCCGCTGGTCGCTGACCACCCGCAGCGGATTGCCTTTCCGGGCTGCGCCGACAATTGTGCGAATGAAATTGGCGCCATTCGCGCCGAAGAGCCAGGAAATACGAAGTATCATATGCTTCGGCGAATTACGGCGAACCAGTTCTTCGCCCAGAAGCTTGGATTTTCCGTAAACGCTCATGGGACCGGGCGCGTCGTCTTCCCGATAGCCTTCGGTTTTGCGGCCGTCAAAAATGTAGTCGGTGCTGTAGTGTATGAACAGCGCGTCCACGGCGGCCGCGGCGGCCGCGAGATTTCCCGCGCCTTCGCCGTTTACGCGCATGGCCAGCTCGCGTTGCGTTTCACAGTCGTCCACGCGCGTAAACGCGGCGGCGTTAATGACAACATCCGGCCGTAAACCGTAAACCGCTTCGCGGCAGGACTCCGGCATGGCAATGTCGATTTCCGGCAGATCAAGGCCGACGGATTCATGTCCGCCCGGATCGTCCTGAAAAACCGTCATAAGTTCCGAGCCGAGCATTCCACGGCTTCCGACCACAAGTATTTTCATAAGAGGAAATCTCTAGGAAAACGCTGATTAATTGCCTGAGCGGGCGAATTGCTTCGTTGTGCGGTGCTCGTAACCTCAACATATCTTTAGATATATGCCTCGGTTTCTGCGCTCCGTACGCCTCGCACTTCATCCCGCACAGACAATTAATCAGCGTTTCCATAAAACTCAAAACTCTGCGTTGCGCGGCCTGTTCAAAAAGAAACTTATCTTGCCGAAAGCGTCTGTTTCCGCCGGCCGTACATGTCGTCGTAATATTTCAGATAAGCGCCGCTGCGCACACGTTCCATCCATGATGCGTTGCGGCGGTACCACGCTATTGTTTCCGGAAGTCCGGCGGCGAATGTAATCCGGGGCTTCCAGTCAAGTTCCGTCTCAATTTTTGTGGAGTCGATGGCATAGCGCCGGTCGTGTCCCGGACGATCCTCAACGTAAGTCAAAAGCGATTCGCTCTTGCCGAGCGCCGCCAGAATACGGCGCGCGACTTCGATGTTTGGAATCTCCTGACGCCCGCCGACATTGTAGACTTCTCCGGTTTCGCCACGATGTAAAACCGCGTCAATCGCGGCGCAATGATCCTCGACGTGAATCCAGTCGCGCACGTTCATTCCATCGCCGTATATCGGCAGCGGAATGTCCGACATGGCGTTGCTGACAAGCAAGGGGATCAGTTTTTCCGGAAACTGGCAAGGCCCGTAGTTGTTTGAACAGCGCGTAATAACGGCCGGAAAACCGTGCGTATGGCAGTAGCTCCTGACCAGCAGATCGGCCGCGGCCTTGCTCGCGGAGTAGGGGCTGTTGGGCGCAATAGGAGTTTCCTCGGTAAAAGCGCCGGAATCGCCCAGACTGCCGTAAACCTCGTCCGTGGAAATCTGTATATAACGCCCGATTTTGTTTCTGCGGCTTATGTCGAGAAGGTTTCGCGTCCCTTCAATATTTGTGCGGACAAATTCGCTGGAATCAAGAATGCTGCGGTCCACATGCGATTCCGCGGCAAAATTGACGACCGCGTCCACGCTGCCGGACATAAGTTTATGTACGCAATCGGGATCGCAGATATCCCCGTGTACGAATTCATGCCGCGAATCGCCTTCGATATCCGCCAGATTTTCCAGATTTCCGGCGTATGTCAGTTTGTCGAGATTAACAATCCCGTAGCCCGGATATTTTTTCAGGATGTAACGAACAAAGTTTGAGCCGATAAATCCGGCCCCGCCAGTAATAAGAAGTCGCATCAATGAAACCTCAAATAATATTAAACCCGCAAAAACAAGTACGGCGCTTCACACGAAACAGCGTGAAGCGCCGCAAATTTATAAAGCCTAGAAAGCTGACAGCAAAACCTTAACTACTCTTCCTCTTCTTCTTCGGCTAAAACAACCACCGGAGCTTCTTTGACGATAAAATCCGTCGTTGTGATCAACCGGTTAGTGGAAATTTTGTCCAGAACTTTTATTTCCAGCTGGTAATTCCCGGGCGACAGATTACCGGTTGAGATTCTTCCGGCCAGCACGACGCGCTGCCCGTAGTAAAACAGCTCCGAATTTTCGGCGGAACTCGGAATCGTTTCCAGTACCTTGCCGCCGCCTTTGATGGCAAATTCAATTTCCAGCGAAGGATTCTGCGTGGACTGGTCGAACTCCATGCCATAAATCTGCATGTAGGGAACCAGGTTCTGGCCGGGAATGTATTCAGATTTTACGTTCGGCACAACCCGCATATCTCCGATGACGTACTGTTCGAGACTGTTGATATTTTCCGGCGCGCGGTCGATGTTGTTGGCCAGAATACTGGTGCTCGATTGCAG
>JAIRVC010000310.1 GCA_031254095.1 Acidobacteriota bacterium | reverse complement strand
CCTTCGCTCCGGTACACATTTCAAGCAGTGAATCAATGGTGCCGTTGGTGGTGGTCGTGCCGGAAAGTATGACAATGTCGCATTCGGGCAAAAGCGTGGGTTTAAGCGTCTCATCGCGGAGCATTTCGTCTTCGCCGTGATGCAGGGAAAACCCCTTGTCAAAAACGATTATGCCGCCGGCCATATTTTTGAGCCGCGCCGCTATCGGCGGGATCAGTCCCACCATCCCTACCGTGTCCTTATGCGTCACATTGAGTCCGAACGGCGGCCCGTTTTTGTCGTCGTCGGAGATGTCCTGCCCGCGCGACGCGGCCGCCAGCACCGCTGAAGCGATGCCTCGCTGAAGATCGTCGCCGCCGGTTACGCTCCACTGCGCGATTTCCAGCGCAGGCCGGTTGATCGCGTGTTGCGCGTAAGGGAAGACTGAACAGCCGTTCGGCAGTCCATCCCGCAGCACATACGATATGCCAACGTCGCCGCTGTCCAGTTCGCAAGCGATCAGAGAAACGCCAATTGCCATGTCGCGAACGGTTCTGCCTTCAAGACGCGTCCGTGCCGCGTCAAGCACTTTTTCCATAATCATGTAAGCGCACCTTCCTTATTTTATAACCTGATGGAGTACTACAGACACTTACGGAATAAGTTTATCAAAAAGCGGGAAATCATGCTTTACTTCGCGACGGCGTTCAAAAGGGGGGCCAAGGTTCAATACGGTAACTTCGACGGCGGAACTGTGTCCCGTCACCACAATGACGCCGTTGTCTGAAACGTAGTAGCGCTTCCGGTCTTCTTCCGGATTGTAGCCGATGCTTGCGCCTTCGGGTATCTTGGCGTTTTTATCGAGAATGGCGTTGCGCACACGGGCGTTTCGGCCGATGTCGCAATTGTCAAACAGAACCGCTTTTTCGACAAACGCTCCGGAATGTACACGCACGCTCCGGCCAAGCACCGAATCTCTCACAAAGCCGCCGGAAATGATGCAGCCGCCGGAAACAATGGAATCTATAGCGTGTCCGCGCCTTCCGTCCAGATCGAAAACGAACTTGGCCGGCGGGTACATCTCGCGTGTCGGCCCCAAAGGCCACTGGGTGTTGTAGAGATTGAGCGCGGGGGTCACCGAGCGAAGATCCATATTGGCTTCATAAAAAGCGTCTATCGTGCCGACATCGCGCCAGTATGGCAGCACTTCCGGCGGATCGCCGGGGATGTGGTTTTCCATAAAATCGTAGGCGAAAACATTAGCGCGGCGCATGACGCCGGGCAGAATATCCTTGCCGAAATCGTGACTGCTATTCTCGTTTTTCGCGTCGGTGTACAGCTCAGACAAAAGGGTTTCCATGGAAAAGACATAGTTTCCCATTGAGGCCAGAATCCTGTCGGGCTGGCCGGGAATCGTAGGCGCGGCCGGATTCTTTTCATGAAATCCGATAATGCGGCTTTCGGAGTTAGTTTCAATAACGCCGAATTCGGACGACTGTTCTTTTGGCATCGATACGGCCGCGACCGTAATGTCGGCTTCTTTTTCGTTATGAAACTCGACCATTTCCCGCACATTCATGCGGTAGATGTGGTCGGCGCTGAACACCAGCACCAGATCAGGCTGCGCCTGCTGAATGAGATCTATGTTCTGAAATATTGCGTCGGCCGTTCCCTGATACCAGGCTTCGTCGGGCGAGCGCATCTGGGCCGGAACCGGCACGATGAACTGATACGGCAAAAGGCCGCCGAATTGCCAGGTGTCGCGCAGATGCTGCAATAGCGACTGACTCTTGAACTGCGTCAGCACATACGTAGAGTAGACGCCCGAATTAACAAGATTGCTGAGAACAAAATCGACAATCCGGTATTTCCCGCCGAATGGAACCGCTGGTTTTGCGCGGTTGCTGGTAAGCGGATACAGGCGCGTTCCTTTTCCTCCAGCCAGCACCATTGCTAGTACGCGACGATTCATAACATTTTCCGCAGGGAATTAACAATACGTTAAGCCATTTTGCGCCACAAATCATGGCGACACTTTAACCTATCGGCCGATGTGCCGGTCTGATTATGATTTTGATTATAATATTTTGTCGGATACGAATATAAACAGGGATTTTATTGCCGCGCGAGCCGCCGTATGGCGGTTCGCGGCCAGTGGTTAGTGGTCAAATCCGCCGCGAACCATCTTTGGAGTAACTTCCGGAATAAATTCATAGGAAAGCGGGCGTATGAGGGAAGACGTTTCCGGAGGTTTTGCGATTGCTTCAAAATTGTTGTTATCGCCTCTGGAGAGCCGGCCGGCCGGAAGGTATAATATAACGTTTATTTGAGGCTTCCGTGATGAAATATGTCATTTTTCTTGGCGACGGCATGGCCGATTGCCCGCTCGCCGAACTTGGCGGAAAAACACCGCTGATGGTTGCGCAAAAACCTGGAATGGACTGGATTGCCCGCGAAGGGCGCGCCGGATTGTTTCAAACAATTGCGCCGGATATGATGACGGGTTCGGCTATCGCCAATCTCTCCGTGCTCGGTTACGACGCGAAAGCGATCTTTCATGGAACCGAAGGCCGTGGCGTTCTGGAAGCGGCCAGTCTCGGCATCGACTTGGATAAAAACGATGTCGCGCTGCGCGTCAACCTTATTTCGGTTGAAGATGAAAAAATCCGCAGCCATTCCGCCGGGCATATTTCCAATGAAGAGGCTCACGTCCTGATCCATGACGCCGGAGATCATTTCAAATCGTGGCCTCTGCGCCTTTATCCCGGACTGAGTTACCGGCATGTTCTCATTGTCGCGGGCGGTGAATTTCGGCTGGAAAGTTTTCCGCCGCATGACTACGTCGGAACGCCGTGGCGGGATCTTGCGGTTCGCCCTTCAGAATCATCGTCGCCCGCCGGAAAAGAAACCGCCGGCCTTTTGAATCGTTTCGTTGATGAATCGCGGAAATTTCTCGAAAATCATCCGGTCAACATGCGCCGTCGCGCCGACGGAAAACAGCCGGCCAATCTGCTCTGGCCGTGGGCGCCGGGGAAAAAGCCGGAGATGCCGACCATTGAGGAACGGTTCGGCGTCCGGGGCGCGGCAATCACGGCAGTCGATCTAATCAAGGGACTTGCTATTTACGCGGGCATGACGCCCATCAACGTCGAAGGGGCGACCGGGCTCTACGATACAAATTATGAAGGTAAAGCGGACGCCGCGCTCGCCGCTCTGGAAGAACTGGATTTTGTCTACATACATGTCGAAGCCGCCGACGAAGCCGGACATGAAAAAAATCTCCCGCTGAAGATTCGCTGTATTGAAGATCTGGACCGGCGCCTAATTCAGCGCGTTATCGAAGGCGTTCAAAAAAAAGGCTGGGACTGCGTTTTTGCCGTGCTTCCCGACCATACGACGCCGATAGCCCTTGGCAACCACGGCCGGGAACCTGTGCCTGTGGCGATTCGCTTCCCGCGCCTTTCAGGCGACGCCGTTGAGCGTTACGACGAGGAAAGCGTAAAAAGCGGCTCGCTCGGCCTTATGAGCGGCTCGCAATTTATCGAAACATTTTTCCAGAAAGAAAACACTGATTAAATGTCTGTGCGGGATATTGCACCGTGCGCACGGAGCCGAGGCGCATATCAAAGATATGCCGAGGTTACGGGTGCCGCGCGCCGTAAACAATTTGGCGATTCGCCCGCATAGACATTTAATCAGCGTTTCCGGAATATAGATGGACATAACTTCAGAACTAAATCCCCCGCAGCGACAGGCGGCGGAACATGTAGAGGGGCCTGCGCTTGTGCTCGCGGGCGCCGGCAGCGGCAAGACCCGCGTTATTGCCTGCCGTATCGCGTATCTTATCCAGAGTTCGGCGGCGCGCCCGGAAAACATCCTCGCCGTAACCTTTACCAACAAGGCGGCGAAGGAGATGCGCGAGCGTGTTCAGGCGCTTATCGGAACGTCGCGCAGCGCCGAACCGCTGATTTCGACTTTTCATTCTTTTTGCGTCCGCCTGCTGCGCCGTGAAATTCATCATCTTGGCTACAAGCGCGATTTTTCAATTTATGATACGGACGACCAGAAACGCCTGGTCAAGCAAACGCTCGACGAAATGAAACTTTCCGACGAGGAGCTGAAGCCGCGCGACGTCCTGAGCCGCATCAGCTACGCGAAAAACCACGGCGTCGCGCCGGAAAATTTCGCCGCGCGTTTCCCTTCGGACATCGCCAAAGACATCGAATACATTTACGAAAAATACGATTCGCGCCTTCGCAATTCAAATTCGCTCGACTTTGACGATCTGCTTTTGAAATCGGTCGCCGTGCTTGAAAAAAATCCGGATATAAAAAAATATTACAGCGGCTGGTTTAAATTTATTCTTGTGGATGAATATCAGGACACCAACAGGCCGCAGTACAAACTGCTTCGCCTGCTGACCGCAACGCACGACAATCTGTTTGTCGTTGGAGACGAAGATCAATCCATCTATAAATTCCGTGGCGCGGACATTCAGAACATTCTGAAATTTGAGAAGGATTTTCCCGGAGCGCGCGTTATACGGCTTGAACAGAACTATCGTTCCCATGGAACAATTCTGAAAGTCGCCGCATCGGTTGTGTCGAACAACACGGAGCGCAAGGGCAAAACGCTCTGGACCCAAAATCCCGACGGTGAAAAAGTCAGCTGTATTCATTCGCAGTCATCGCGCGACGAAGCCTGGGCGATCGCCGTATATATCCGAAGCGTTTTAAGGGAAAACCCCGACGACCGTATTGCGATTCTTTACCGGACTAATTTTATTTCCCGCAATTTTGAAGAAGTACTGACTCAGCAGGGAATTCCCTACGCGGTGGTCGGAAGCGTCGCCTTTTTCGGCCGCGCTGAAATAAAAGATTTGATCGCTTATCTGCGCGTGATTTTCAATCCGGAAGACGACGCCGCGCTTTTGCGGATCATTAATACGCCCGCGCGCGGCATCGGTGGAACCACTATTGACGCTCTGACCGCCGCCGCGCTGGAAAAAGGCGCGCCCATTCTTGAAACGCTGCGAGAGAAGATTCGCGACCCGCAATTTGCTGCCCGTTCAGTCAAGGCGCTGAGGCGTTTTCTGGAACTTGTGGACAAATGGACGGCCGCGCGGGAGAGCCTTTCGATGGCGGAATTATTGGCGATTATTCTTGCGGACATACAGTACAAGGAAATGCTGGAAAAACATGCCATGTCCGAGGAAACCATCAACCGCCTTGCCAATATCGACGAACTCATACAGGCCGCCGCGGAATCGGAGCGCCGGGGCGAAACAATCGCTGAGTTTCTTGACCGCGCGGCTTTGTCTTCGGAGCTTGACCGTCTTGACCCGCAGGCGCGCGTGGCGCTGATGACTCTTCACAGCGCAAAGGGGCTGGAGTTCGACACGGTGTTTCTTGTCGGTATGGAAGAAGGCCTTTTCCCGCATTCGCGTTCATCCGAATCAACCGCCGATCTTGAAGAGGAGCGGCGGCTCTGTTACGTCGGCATTACCCGCGCACGTAAAAAGCTCTTTGTCGCATGGACGTCGTTTCGCAAGGCATACGGCCCCGGCGCCGGGTTTCCGGCGAGAATGTCGCGTTTTTTGCGGGAAATGCCTGAAGACCTCGTCGAAGGGCTGGGCAATATGGACGCGGAAGAAAGGACTGAATCTTTTGTCCGGCAGTCGAAGTTTGCTCCGCCTTTTTCAGGCCGTTCCCATGAATCTTCGGGAAAATACCGATCGAATTTCTCGCGCGGCGGATCGTTCTCAAACGCGGGT
>JAIRVC010000296.1 GCA_031254095.1 Acidobacteriota bacterium | reverse complement strand
TCGAAGCCATTTATTCACCGTACCAATACGACGGCCTCAATGTCGATATTACCGCCGGTTACGCAAGAGACGCTGAAGCGGGATATCTTGTGCGCTCATGGATACATCTTGATCCAAGTGATGCGAGAATCGTCGAAACGGAAGAAGGCGGCGCGAGAATTGATCTTGAAGCCGTGGTTTTGACATCTGACATCAACGGAAATATTCAGGATTCAAAGCGCGTGGAATTTACCTTGTCAAAATTTAATGTCGAATGGATACAGAAACACGGCATACGATTTTCCATGCTGCTTCCTGTCAAAAAACCCGGCGCTTACTACGTTCGCGTTTCTGTGCAGGATAAGGAATCAGGCAAAGTCGGCTCCGCGTATCAGTTTTTGGAGATTCCCGATCTGAAAAAGAAAGGACTGGCGCTGTCTGATATTTTTGCGATTACCAGCGCAGACGATCTTAACTGGATGCGTTCCGATGTAAAGAAAGAGATATCAGGAGGAGTATTTTCCCCGGTGTTTCAGGGGGAGGAAGTCCGAAGTCCGGCGCTTAGAACCTACAAGCAAGGAGACAGGCTTCAAACACTGGTGATGCTTTACAATGCCGACGAGAAAGCGATAGCCCGCTCCGAAATAGAAATGCAGGCGATTCTGTACAAGGACGGCAAGGAATTTCTGCGCGGTGAACCGTGGTCGGTTACTCCAAGCAGTGGAAGTAGCCCGGATAATATCCAGGCTTTGCCGTTGACGATAAGTACAGGTATGACGCCCGGAAACTATGTGCTTCAAATGGTGGCAACCGACAAAAAGAACAGCAATAAGCGTGAAGGCGTCGCCTCTCAAATCCTGAGCTTTACGGTTGTTGAAAAGTGAGTCGTCTTTTCAATCTTTAAATTTTCCCCAGGGCTTTTAGGACTCTTTCGGGCGTGGTCGGGTAATCAGACACCCATTTTCCTATGGCGTTATATATTGCCGACATTGTGACGCCGGACATGGCCGCGCCGGGATTTTCTCCGATTCCGCAGGCGCCGAAAGCGGCGTAGCCAAGGCGGCTCTCATTAATGAGGCCGACCGACGGCGGATAGTCGTTCATCGTGCCGATACGATAGTTGATCATGTCTCCGTTTAGCATAACGCCCGTTTGCGGGCACCAGACATGCTCTTCAGTGGCGCTTCGCCCCAGTCCCATGACGGCGCCGCCGTATTGCTGCGCCTCAGCGCCGCGTGGATTGAAAAGATGGCCGACGTCGTTGACGCAGACAATATTCGTTACCTCGACAAAACCCGTTTCGGCATCGACCTCGACCTCTATAAAATGCGCCTGCCGCGACATTACATAGAGATTTTCGTCCTGCTTGCCGTCCATGGTCAGTCCGGAAACCGTCCCCGTTACCGGGAAGGAAATAGCGGGATCGGCATCCCAGAATATGTCGGCGACTTCCCGCAAACTCTTCCGGTTGGATGGATTTGCTTTTTCAAAAAACACGCTGTCTTTAATGTCGATATCTTCGGGTTTTTTGCCGGGAAACGCCGGCGGGCCGTCCGTCCTGAAAAAATGGCTTGTGTTGTACGGCGGCGTCGGACTTACGGCATATTCAAGCAGTTTCTGTTTCAGTTCCCGCGCGGCCATGACCAGCTGCGTGTTGATAAACGGCGTGGAAAACGAGCCTCCGGGCTGCCACATGAAAAAACTGCTGTTGTCGGAACGGCGTTCGTGTATAACCGTGTCTTCAAACCGGAGGCCAATTTCTGACGCAACCGTATGCCGAGCGCCTGATTCCGAATCCGAACCGATATCGCTGCGAACACCCACGATTGCGCAGATGCCGTTGCGCAGCATCAGGCAGGCGTGGCTCTTTGCCGGAGCGGGCGCCTCCCATGTCCATTCAAGGGAATGTACAAATCCAAGGCCGTGCATTTTTCCGTTGGGAAGTTTTTTCGCGCCGGGCGCGTGCCATTTTTTGTCCCAGCCGATCGCATCCTTTCCCTTGTCGATGACTTCTTTCAAACTCCATCGCTGCGGGAATCCGTTTTCCTTCTGATAGCGCGTCACCCAGTCCCAGTCATGGCCGCGGCAGCCGTCGTTCTTTAGCGCCACGTCCGTTGGATCAAGTCCCAATTCCGCGGCGACGCGGTCGAACATAACATTGTGCGGCACGCAGGAATTAGCGCCGTGCCTGAAACAGATAAGATGCCCTTTATTTGTCAGTCCCCACTCATGCGAACCGCGTATGTTCTGAATCTTCGTTGACTCGAAAGTTTTTTCCATTGCGGCGTTTCTCGGCCCGACGACGTGCCAGTCATAGGCTGTGATGGTTCCGTCATTTTTCACGCCGGCTTTGCAAATAAAAGTTCCCGCGTCGTCGCCAAGGACATAGTGATTGCTTTCATCGTAAAGAAGCTTGACGGGACGGCCTTCGGCTCGCCTGGCAAGAATAACCGCAAGACGGTTGAAGCAGGTCGAATATCCCATCCACGACCAGCCGCCGAACATCGCGCCCTGGTACGGCATAGTCACCGTAATTTTTGACCATTCGGCAAGGGGCGGTTTCGCCCTGGCTGTCGAATCGCCGGGAACGCCGGTTTCTATCAGAGAAATCAGCCCCCATTGCGGAATGTCGTGATGATGCGCCCAGATGTCGAGAAAATCGCCGCGCCACTGCGCGACGCAGACGGCCGGCTCGACGCCGCCCACGGAATTTATGCAGCGGCGGAATGTGTATTCGATCACTCTGTCGGCTTCGGCAAATCCTTTTTTGACATCGCCGTATTCAACTTCTTCCGACAGTATGGTGTTCGGTTCTTTCGCTTTTGCGCTGGTGCGGATGATTTCCGGCATGACTTTAGCGGCGTCGGATTTCAACGACTGCTCCATGTCGAGAATGAATGTCCGTTCCTCCCATTCTATCTCGATGAGGCGCAGCGCCCGGTCGCAGGTCTCCTCATCTTCAGCCACGACGGCGACGCCCATGGGGTGATTGTAAAAATCGCCGGTTTCCTGAAGCGTAGGGATGCTGTAGTTGCCCGATATTTCGTACCAGTAGCCGCTCGCTCTGTCTCCGGAAATATCCGGGTCTGCGTAAGTGAGAATGTCCCTTACACCCGCGAGCGCCTTTGCCTTGTCCATGTCAAGGCGTTTGATTTTTGCGTTCGCGTAAGGCGAGGTGAGAATCTTTGCGTAAAGCATTCCCGGCAGATAAATATCGCGGGTATAAACGGCACTGCCGCCGGCTTTTTCGCGGGCGTCCTGCCGGGAGATTCCTTTTCGGGTTTCATTAAAATCTTTGGGCGGGCTCCATGTCCATGGTCTATATGTCATAACATTCTCCAAGGAAACCTCTAAAAGCCCCAAAATCAAGGCTTGCGACCGAGACAAAAGCGGAGTTTACATTTGAGGTAAGCATTTTGTCTCGGTCGCGTAACGCAGAGTTTTGGGTTTTTAGAGGTTTCCCTAAGACAATTTTTCCAGATGTTTGTTCCATGTGTCGTCTTTAAACAGTTTGCGAACCAGGGCGCGGTATTTCACGAACGATTTTTTGTCGCCGAGCTTATGAAAAGCGAGCGCCATTCGTACATAAAGCAGATCGTCGTTTGGAAATCGCTGCGCCAGTTTGAGCGCGCTTTCACCGTCCCGCACCGCTTCGTGATGCCTGCCAAGTTCATAGTAGCTGCTGGCTTTAA
>JAIRVC010000293.1 GCA_031254095.1 Acidobacteriota bacterium | reverse complement strand
TGAAGCTGATAAACAACAACCGGGCCGGGCACTCCCCCGGATGTTTCACAGGGGTTCTTTTCAGGCGCTTTTGCAAACGGCCATCCGCCGCGCCACGAACTTCCTTCGGCGGGGATGGAAACCTTGTGATCGGGGATGGTTGCCAGAAGAGCGATGCATTCCGGCGGCAGGCTTTGATAAAAAAACTCCGGCGGCGGCGGACGATGACGCCCGCGGATTCTGACCTTCAATGCAGCCATGTCAGTCGCCGCAATCCTGAGTAAACGCCGGGTAAATGGCTGTGCGGGCGAATCGCCAAATTGTTCACGGCGCGCGGTACTCGTAACCTCAACATATGTTTTTATATGCCTCGGTTCCTGCGCTCCGTGCGCCTGGCGCTTCATCCCGCACAGCCATTTACCCGGCGTTTCCCTTTGCATACGTTATACATCAAAAACTGAAAACCGTGCCCGCGAGCGCGGCGGCGAAATTACGCGCCAGACGTTCAAGCGCCGGAGTGTCTTCGGCAAAAAAGTCGCGCACGTCCGAATTTAAAAGACAACGTTCACGGAAAACGAAACTTTCATTTTCCCAGACGACGGCGGAATCGCGCTGCCTTACCAGCTTCACCCCGATGCGTACCGTAACCTGAAACGTCGAACTGAACGTCAATTCACCTGAATTCTGCGCGCCGAAAGTCACCGGAACGGCGCTTACGTTTTTAACTTCTCCCAAAAGCACAAGATCGGCGGCCGCGTCGCTTGAATCAACGCGCCCGCGCGTGCGCGCGGAAAATTCCCGCAGAATCGCGCGCGTCAGCATCTGTTCAATACCAGGTTCTCCGGTCAGGTTTCGGAATGTTGGAATACCTATGGATTTCGCGCCGCCCGGAAGCTGGCCGACGGCGCTCCGCACCCTGTATCCGCAGCCATGGAAAAGCAATGGAGCGAGCAGCGCCGCGAACATCAGGGCTGTTTTAAAGAATACGAAAGTCCGGCGGTTTTTTATTTTACGTTTCAAGGCTTAAACCCTTGCGGTGACGATTTCTTTTTGCGCCTGATATTTTCCTTTTTTGTCGGCGTATGAAACGGCGCACTCCGACTCAGCCCGGATAAATACGAGCTGCGCGATTCCTTCGCCGGAATAGACTTTAGCCGGCAGAGGCGCGTAGTTCACGATCGCTATTGTTAGGTATCCTTCCCATTCAGGCTCAAGCGGCGTGACGTTAATAAAAACGCCGCTGCGGGCGTATGTGGATTTTCCCTGGCAGAGCGCGATCACGTCCCGCGGAATTCTGAAGTATTCCAGAGAACGCCCCAGAATAAACGAATTCGGCGGGATCAGGCAGGCGCGTCCCCTGAAATCGCCAAAGGCCGTCGCGTTCATATTTTTCGGATCGGCGGCTTTTACAGAACTGAAATCCGGAATTTTATATTCATCGGCAAGGCGGAAATCATAACCATATGAGGAAACGCCGAAGGAAATTTTTCCTTCGCGGGTCTTACCCTCCGCGAAAGGAGTAATCATTTTATGCTTCCGGGACATTTCCCGTATCCAGCGGTCGGGCAGCGCAGACATTTAGAACCTCCGGGTTAAGGAAGAATGAAGAAACCTGAGTTTATCACCGGCCCGGAAAGCTGTAAAGCCGCCTCACGGCGGCCAGTGGTTAGCGAGCAGCAAGGATGGCGCATTGCTGTCGCGTCCGGGGAAAGAGAGAAAGGCAAAGGTCGGCGGCGGTGGAATCCGGCGCATTGGCCGCGTTTTTGAGTTAAGCGCTCAAGGAAACTCCCGAACTGCCTTTGATAAGTATGGCCTTTTAACCGGTTCTTTGTTTTGCGTCCGCGGCGCGCTTCACGGCCTGCCCGACGAAATTTATGCAAAGCATCATTATCACGATCAGCAATGCCGCCGGCAGCCATAACCACCATCGCAGACGCAGGTTTTCGGGGATGCGCGCGTAGCCGAGATGCGTACCCAGACTGGGGACGCCAAAAGGAAGGCCGAAACCAAGAAAGGACAGGCCGACCTCAATTCCCATATTCCCCGCGAGGCTCAGCGTGAGGTTGACGATAACGATTGAAATAATGTTCGGCAGCACCTGTGCAAACATGATCTTCCAGTTCGGCGTGCCCAGCGTCCTTGCGGCGGACACGTAATCAAGGCCGCTCTGCTGCAGGGTTTTGGCGCGGGTCAGCCGCGCGTTGAATATCCAGCCGAACGCGGACAGAATCAGGATAAAGGTAAAGACATTGTATTTTGGAATGACGGAAACTACGACGATTACCAGCATCAGCGTTGGCAGCATGGAGAAAAAATCAATGATTCTCATGACTATGTTGTCGATCAGCCCGCCATAAAAACCGGCGAACAATCCGACGACGGTTCCAATAAGACCGCAAAGCAGGGTGATTCCGATCGCGATGCTGATGGAGTTGCGCGCGCCGACCACAAGCTGGGTGAACATGTCTCTCCCCGATGGGTCGGTTCCGAGGATGTGCCCGGCGGAAGGCGGCGTGTTAATTTTTTTCAGGCTTACGGTAACGACGGCATCGCCGGTAACGCCGGACGCGGCGAGGTAGACGAACATAAACAGCGCGGCCAGCAATATCAGCGAGATCAGCGCGAGTTTGTCGCTCTTTATTTCGCGCCATAATACCCTGAAAAACGAGGGCGCCCGGCTTACGTCTTCTGGTGTTTTCGGTTTGTATTCAGCTTTTGTCATGATTGCGCCGCGTCACTTGATTTTCAGCCGGGGGTCAACGATATACATTATGATGTCGGATAAAAGCGTGCCCAGAACTATCAGTATGGCGAAAAAGATAATCAGCGCGTTTGCTACCGAATAATCGCGGCTTAAAACGGAGTCTATAAAAAGGCGTCCCATGCCGGGGTAGGCGAAAACAGTTTCAAGGAAGATGGAACCGGTCAGAACGCCCGAAATCGAATAACCCATAAAGGATGCCACGGGGATCATCGAGTTGCGGAAAATATGCCGTGAATAGATCACGCGCTGCGGAACGCCCTTGGAGCGGGCGGTTATGACAAAATCCGCCTGTTCGTAATCGACAATCTCGCTTCGCAAAAACTGGATAATGGCCGATGTCGAAACCACCGCGCCGGTCAGGGCGGGCAGGAACATATGGTGCAGCCGGCTGAGGATGTAATATATGTTTCCCCGTTCATACGCCTCGGCGGAAACCGTTCCTCCATAAGGGAACCAGCCAAGCTTGAAAGAAAAGACCAGTATCGCAAGGAGGCCCGCGATGATTGTGGGCATCGCAAGCGCCAGATAAGAGTAGAGCGTGATCGTCCGGTCGGGTATCTTGTCGTGGTACCTTCCCGACAGGACGCCGAGCGGTATGGCAAGCAGATATGTCAACCCGACCGTCAGCAGACCGAGCCAGAAGGTATTCCGCGCTTTTTCCATGACGACCTGCGTGACAGGCACTTTGTACGCGAAGCTTATTCCGAAATCGCCTTTGATGGCGTTGCCCATCCAGCGTCCGTATTTTACATGCCAAGGATCGTAGAATCCCCACATCTGCCGAAGCTCCTCCAGTCTTTTCGGGCTGGTTTTAGGGTCGATCCTTCCTGTAAGCGCGTCCCCCGGCATATACTGCGCAATAAAAAATATAAAGACGCTCAGCACAAACAGTTGCGGTATAAGTATCAACAGTCTGCGAATTACGGTTTTCCACACGGCCCGTCCTCCGGTATTCCAGCTCCAGATAATACCGAATCTCGATAGCAGTGAAAAATATTATCCGCCTCCGCCGTCCACCGGAAAAATTGAATGGACAAAATTTGTGATAAAAAAGACAAAGAAAGCAAGCGTCGGTGTGCTGGCTATTTTATACCGTAGTAAAAAATGGCCTTGGCTAATTTTTACTACGGTATAAAATAGCCAGGTGAGGGAAATGCTATGGAACCACGATATTTTCAGCATCTTATACGGGAAGACCTTGAGTCAAAAATGGTTTTCGTTGCCGGCCCGCGTCAGAGCGGAAAGACGACCCTCGCAAAAGCGATACTGCAAAATTCAGCGGACGGCGTCTATTTCAATCTTGATAATGATTCCGATCGCCGCACTGTGTTCAAGCGGCAGTGGGGAGACGAAAGAGATATGGTGGTTTTCGACGAACTCCATAAATATGGCCGCTGGAAACGCTGGCTGAAGGGCATTTCTGATACGCGGCCGGGCAATCAGGCGTATCTGGTCACGGGCAGTGCGCGGCTCGACGTTTACCGCCGCGGTGGAGATTCCATGCTTGGGCGTTATCATCTCTGGCGGCTGCATCCGTTTTCGCTTTCAGAACTGCCGCGGTCCGTCCCCAGACATGACGCGGTTGCGCGCCTGATGACGCTGGGCGGCTTCCCTGAATCGCTGCTTTCCGACAATGAACGCGCCGCCCGGCGGTTGCGTCGGGAACGCCTGGAGCGGGTATTCCGCGAAGACATAAGGGATCTTGAAAACATCCGAAATCTGTCGCTGGTGCAGACTTTTCTGGAAGCCTTGCGCAGCCGCGTCGGGTCGCCTGTTGTGCTGGCAAATTTGGCCGCCGATCTGGAAATTTCCCCCGTTACAGCAAAGCGCTGGCTGGAACTACTGGAACGCATGTATGTAGTGTTTACGGTCTGGCCTTTGTCAAAAGGGCTCCCGCGAGCGGTGCGCAAACCTCCAAAAGTCTATTTTTACGATACGGGCGATGTTCTCGGAGATGAAGGAGCGCGCGCTGAAAATCTGGCGGCCTGCGAGCTTAAAAAGCTTGCCGAATTCAGGGAAGATTCCGAAGGATATAGGGTTGACCTCAGGTATGTACGGGATAAAGAAGGAAGGGAAATAGATTTCGCGTGGATAGAGGAGGGAAAATTACGCGAACTAATCGAAGTAAAGCTTTCCGATGATTCCCCGCACAGGCCGCTGCTTTATTACTCGGAACGGCTGAAGCCAGATAAGGCCACGCAGATCGTGTTTAATCTCAAAAGAAGTTTTTCCAGGGGGAATTTTCGAACGCTTTCTCCGCTGGAACGTTTCGGAGATTTGCTGACGCCTCATGAAGTGTAATTATTCGCCCGTGCGGAACTCATTTGTGTGTATGCGCTATTTTTTACGAAGTTCAGGCTATAATTACTTTTTATAGTGGAGGCGCGGCCTGCGGCGAACGATTTGCCGGATAATATACGGCGGCCTCTCCAAGAATGAAACGTTCCTGCCATTTTGGCACAGGGTAAGATGATGGCTGAATTCAAATTTGAACCGCAACAAGCATCCAGCCCGAAAAAGCTGATTATTTTAGCACTCGTTGTGATCCTGCTTCTGGGAGGCATCGCTTTATACGTCCGCTATAACCCGTCCACGCCGCGCCCGTCGCCTTCGGCGGTTAATGTTTCCGGCGTAATGCGCGCGGGCGATACGAATTTTGAATACTATAAGAAGAAAATTCGCATCGAAGACGTCAAGGCGAGCCTGGGAATCAACTATAATGCCGCGCGCATCGCCATGATTGGCGGCATGATACTCAATGACGGCGACCGCAAACTGGACGCGATTGAACTTCACGTCACGCTCTACGACATGTGGGGCAATCTCTCAAAAGAACGCACGATTTTTGTGGTGCGTCCCGACGGGAAATTCAACCAGAAACCGATGGATCCGCTTGAGCGGCGCTCGTTCAACATATCGCTCGAAGGCATGGAGTACTACTGGGATCCAAAAGAAATATCTATAGAAATCACCGGGTTGAAATATAAATAAGCCGCCTCATGGCGGCCAGTGGTTAGTGATCAGTGGTCAGTGGTCAGAAAAATCCGCCGCTTAACGCGGGGTTTTGAGTTTTTAGAGGTTCCAATAAGAAAGCATGATGGAAACAGATAAAATCCGGAGAATTCACCTGATTGGAATATGTGGAACGGCAATGGCGACGCTCGGCGCCATGCTGAAAGACTCCGGCTATGCGGTTACCGGGTCGGACGAGGGCATGTATCCGCCGATGAGCGATTTCCTTCTGCAAAAACGGATAGACGCGCGCAAAGGATATGACGCCGGAAATCTGCGTCCCGCGCCGGATCTTGTCGTGGTCGGCAACGCTCTTTCACGGGGCAATCCGGAAATTGAATACATGCTTGACAGCCGCATACCCTTCATGTCCCTGCCGGAAACGCTTAAATTTTTCTTTCTGCGCCGAAAAACGCCCGTTATCGTAACCGGCACGCATGGAAAAACCACAACGTCTTCAATGATTTCGTGGAGCCTGGCCTCGGCGGGATTGCGGCCGGATTTTTTGATCGGCGGCATAGCGGAAAATTTTCAGTCCGGCTACGAACTTAACGGCGGCGAATATTTCGTGCTGGAAGGGGACGAATACGATTCGGCATTTTTCGACAAGGGGCCGAAGTTTTTGCACTACCTGCCTTATATTGCAATCGTCGGCAACGTCGAGTTCGATCACGCCGATATTTACGCCGATCTTGACGCCATAAAGCTCCAGTTCCGCCGCTTTGTGAATCTTATTCCGCGCGGCGGCTTTCTGGCAGTCGGCGCGGACAGTCCGGCGGCGGCTGAAGTTTGCAAAAACAGCCTGTGCCGCAGGGAAACTTTTGGAATAGAAACAGATTGCGACTGGACAGCACGAAATATCGAGCAGCGCACCGACGGCTGCGAGTTAGATATTTTGCATAACGGCAAACTGTTCCTCTGTGCCCGCCTGAAAATGTTTGGAGGATACAACGTTAAAAACGCGCTCGGAACGGCGGCTGTTCTGAACCATATCGGCGTCGCTCCCGAAGCCATACGGAAAGGGCTGGAAACCTTCGCCGGAGTTCGCCGCCGTATGCAGTTACGGGCGGATGTGGCCGGCATCCGCATCTATGAAGATTTTGCCCATCATCCAACGGCTGTCCGCGAAACGCTCAAGGCCGTGCGCGCGGCTTTTCAGACGCAAAGAATCTGGGCAATTTATGAACCCAGATCAGCGACAAGCCGTCGAAATATTTTTCAGCGGGAAATCGCCGAAGCGCTCGGCATGGCGGATTGCGTTGCGATTCCCGCGCTTTTTCAGCCGGAAAAAATACCCTCGGCGGAACGGCTGGATGAAAACCGGCTGGTTGAAGATCTGCGGGCGCTGGGGCGGGCCGCGTGGAATCCTGGAACGGTGGACGGCATTATTGAAAAAGTATGCGGGGAAGCCCGCGCGGGCGACATTATTGTTATAATGTCAAACGGCGGTTTTGGAGGCATTTACGATAAACTGCCCGCGGCGCTGGCTGCTTGCGGTTAAAACAGGAGACGGGAGCGGTTCCCCAAAGATTTTGAAACCGCCTCATTGGAGAAAGATATGCGGATGCGAAAGTGGATTTATACGGCGCTGCTTCTCATTGGATTTGCCGCGCTTATGCCGGGATTCCTGCAAAGCCAGCAGGACGGCGCTCCGGACGCGAAAATTTCCGCCGCCGCGGACGATGCCGCCGCCTTTGAAGAAGAGCTCCCGGTCTACCGCATCGGCGTTGACGTCAGTATGGTTTCAGTCCCCGTAACGGTGCGCAATGCCGATGGAAGTTTTTACAGGGGGCTGACGCAAAAATCTTTCAGGCTGCGTGAAGACGGCAAAGAGCAGGAAATAGTTTTCTTTGCCGAAGAAGGATTGCCGACGTACGTCGCTATGGTGCTGGACATCAGCGGCAGCGTTCAGCCCGGTTGGGGCGCTATTAAATATTCCACCAAACGCTTTCTCGAACAGCTCCGGCCGGACGATTCTTTTTCCATAATCACATTCAATAACGAAATCAGCCTGAAAATGGATTGGGGGAGAAAAACCGATCGCGTCGATGCCGTTCTGACCTCCATTTATTGCAAGGATAACACCAAACTCTGGGACGCCATCTGGGTTGCCGCCACCCAGGGGTTTGCC
>JAIRVC010000250.1 GCA_031254095.1 Acidobacteriota bacterium | reverse complement strand
CAAAATCGGTATGCCGCGCCGGCAGAAATCCCAGATACCCCTGGGTTCCCTGCTTTAATCCCTTGCCCAGAAATTGTCCGGAACCGATGGCTATCATCGACTGAATCGTTTGATACCCGACGCGATCAGGATCTTTTGAAGGATTAAGGATCGTTTCAATGCGCTCCTTTTGATAACCGTGCATCGCGGACCAGGCGATGGGCGCCGAGACCGCCGCGATCAGTAGAACCACGATGATGTGTTTGCGCCGGACGCCCGCCAGAAAAGAGAGCGTCGCATAAATAGGAACGAAGGTTACGGCGGTGCCGAGGTCGCCCTGAAGTAAAACCAGCGTGATTGGAATGAGAACTATCGCCGCGCCCGCAGCGAGTTCCTTTAAACTTAGGTGATCGGAATCCAGACCGGCGTAATATTTCGCCAGCGCGATAATTACAATAATTTTTGCGAATTCGGACGGCTGGAAGGAAAACGCGCCCAGATCAAGCCAGCTTTTATTGGAGCCAACGGCGCGCCCGATCAGAATCGTTACGCCAAGGACGGCCATCGAGCTGATGTAGATTATATTTATGTAATCCGAAAACAGGCGATAATCGAAACACAGCAGCACGAAGAAAGCGGCTATTCCGCAGACAAGAAAGATCATCTGCCTGCCGAAATAGGAATGCAGGCCGGTGCCGGACGTTGTACTCCAGATGGCCAATATTCCCGCCACGGCAAGCGCGAGGAGCGACAGAAACCAGAGCAAGTCGAAAGAGCGCAGCAGGCGTCCGTCCAGCATTGCTACAGCGCCTCTTCCGCCGGGGCATCCGCGATGAGCACAGGTTTAGCGGCGCCGGATTTATTTTCCGGCGGCTTTTGCTGCGGATGCTTCTTTTCGTAATACGCCTTGAAAATTTTTCCGGCTATCGGCGCGGCGACCGCGCCGCCTGAACCGCCATGCTCCACGAAAACAACTACGGCAATTTCCGGATTGTCGCGGTCGGCAAAACCGGCGAACCATGAATGGTTTTCGGAATTGGATCGCATGAATTGCCGGTTTTCACGGCCCACCACCTGCACGGTTCCGGTTTTGCCGCAGATATCCATTCCGGCAACCATTGCGCCGCGTCCTGTTCCGCCGCCGTTTACGCTTTGCCACATACCTTCTTTAATCCGGCTGATATGTTCATCTTTTAAAGGCAGCCGCGTAACAGGCCATTCGATGTTTTGCCTGTCGCCGGTTTCCACGCCCAGGAGCACATGGGGCGTTGTCAGCCTGCCGCCGGAGGCGATGGCGCCGATCGCGCGCAGTATTTGAATCGGCGGCGCGTTTACCGCCCCCTGCCCGATTGCCACCGATATGGTTTCCCCCGGATACCAGGGTTGTTTGCGCACCCGCTGGCTCCATTCAGGACTGGGCACCACGCCGTTCCGCTCATCCGGCAGATCAATTCCGGTGCGCGATCCCAGGCCCAGAAGAAGCGAGTGCTCGGCGATTTTTGAAATTCCAAGCTTGCGCCCGAGTTCATAGAAAAAAATATTGCAGGATGAGGCAATAGCCTGTTCGAGGCGCAAATATCCGTGTCCCGCCTGGCTCGCGCAGCGAAACGGGCGTCCGTAATACTCGGACGCGCCCACGCATTGAACAGCCGGATTGTCGTCGAGCGCTCCGGAGTGCAGTCCCGCGCTCGCAAGCATGACCTTAAAAATGGAACCGGGAGACTCGCTGTTTTGAATCGCCCGATTTTGCAGCGGCTTATCCGGATTACTTAAAAGCTCCTTCCATTCCATGCTGGAAATTCGCGGGGAAAAAGCGTTTGGATCGAAAGAAGGCGCGCTGGCCATCGTCAGAATCTCGCCGTTCCGGGGATCCATGGCGATAACGACGCCGACCCTGCCTTCAAGCTCCTGTTCCGCGACCATTTGCAGATCCAGATCCAACGACAGACGTATCTCGCCGCCGATAATGGCCGGGATTTCATCAAGAACGTCAACCTCGCGCCCGACGCTGTTCACCAGCACCTGACGCGCGCCGTCTATTCCCATAAGAATATGGTTGTAGGTTTTTTCCACGCCGGTTTGCCCGACAAGGGAACCGGCGACCGCGTTTGGAAATCTTCCGGATTTAAGTTCTTTTTCAGAAACTTCTCCCATGTATCCGAGAAGATGAGCGGCCAGTGTTCCATAGTTGTAAAGCCGCCTATGTTCGCGGCCAAGGCGGATTTCGGGATGATCGCGCCGATACGCCTCAACGACGGAAATATCCTCCATGCCGACATCTTCCTTTACGACTATCGGGCGGTATTTTGGGGTGTTTTTATGCCTGGAAAACTGCCTTTCGAGATCTTCCTGAGGAACGCCCAGTTTTTCTACGATAAAACGGGTGGTTGCTTCGCGATCCTTCATGTCTTCCCGATAAAGGAACACGTCGAAGCTTGGCCGGTTTTCCACGAGCAGCGCGCCGTTGCGATCAAAAATCGCGCCGCGCGGCGCGACAATCTGGATGCGCCGGACGCGATTGCGCTCCGCCTTCAGCGTATATTCAGCGCCCTGAATAATCTGAAGCTGCCAGAGCCTTGCGCCGAAGACGAGGAAAATAAGCAGCACGGGTATGCGAAAGCGCCCGAAACGCTTCTGAATGAGTTGCCGGCTGGCGTCCTGTTCCAATGCCAAGGTATATGCCTAATGCGCTTTACGCGCGTGCGCACGTTTGTAGCGCTCAAGAACAATAAAAAATATAACTCCGGCGACCGACGTAATCAACGCCTGTAAAATTGCGCTGCCTATGAAAATACTGCTTGTCGTTCGCTGCATGATCCAGAAAAGAAGGAACATGCTCAGCGAATTCGTCAACGAAGCCGCGGCCAGAATCAGGAAACGCATCAGCGGCTGCTCGGCGGTGTTGAAACGGTCCCATGACTGTCCGATGACAAAAACCGCCAGGGTCAGACCGAATCCGTTGTAGCCGAGCGGCCATCCCAGCGCGGCGTCCATCAAAAGGCCGGTAAACGATCCGAATAAAAGAGCCTGAACGCGGCTGCGGTAAATCGCGCACCAGGCCGCCATTATCAGGGCGATGTCCAGCAGGCCGAATGCGAAAAAAATATTGCCGGCAATCATCTGAACGGCAACCGCCAGAAAAGACGCAACGGCTAAAAACAGATAATTCATATCGAATTCGACAGAATAACGACCTCTTCAAGCCTGACCAGGTCAGTTGCCGGCTTGACCTTTATTTCCCTGAAAATGTCGTTTCCCCTCTCGGAAACGACAACTGTGCCGATCAATATTCCTTTTGGAAAAATCCCGTCAAGTCCGGAGCTTAAAACAACTTCTCCGACCCTGACCGGCAGGGTGTTGCTTATGTAATTCATCGTAAGCAGCACGTCTCCCGCGCCTGTAAGCACGCAGGGCGTCCGGCTTTCGTCAAGCATAGCGCCTACTGAGGCGTCCGGGTTGGTTATGAGCTGAACCTGCGAATAACGCTCCGTTACGAGCACGACGCGGCCGACGATCCCGTCTCCCGAAAGAACCGGCGCGTTGACGCCGACCCCATGTTTTGAACCGCGGTCCACGTACAGGATATTGGCGAGAAACTCCGGCGTCCGCGCCGTGACGCGCGCGCCGATAAAGCGAAAGCCCGCGTCTTCGCCTATTGATTCGCTCATGGCGACAAGGCTCCGCAGACGTTCGTTTTCCTGCCGCGCCTCTTCGTAAGACCTGTTTAAAATGGACAGGCGGCTCACGGTTTCTTTTAGCTGCCTGTTTTCGGATCGCACGCCTACCAGCCAGGCATAATCGCTCCAGACATTTTTTATGCCGCCAAAGACGGTGTCGCCGACGTCCAAAACGGGCGATTGAACGCGCAACGCCCATGTTTTAAGTAAAGTTATTCCCGAGGAATCCTTTATCTGGAGCGAAAGAAGGATCAGATGCAAAATCAGAAGCGGTATCAGCACCCAGGCGATCCGCTCCATTTTTACGTGAGGAGTCCTGTCTTCTGTCAATGGACTCGAATCCTCCGGAAGAGATTCATATCGGTCAATATCTTGCTCGTTCCTATCACAACGGCCGACAGCGGATCATCCGCGACAAAAACAGGGAGACCCGTTTCCGCCGAAAGCCGCTTGTCGAATCGCTTCAGGAGCGCGCCGCCGCCGGTCAGCACAATGCCGCGTTCCATGATGTCGGCGGATAATTCCGGAGGGGTACGTTCCAGCGCGACCCTTATGGCGTTGATCAAAACGGATATGCTGTCGCTCAATGCCTCGCGGATTTCCTCGTCGGTAACGGTAATGGTTCTTGGTACGCCCTCAATCAGGTTGCGCCCCTTGATTTCCATCGTCATCGGCCTTTCAAGCGGCGCGGCGGAACCGAGCTGGAGTTTGATCGCTTCCGCCGTGCGCTCGCCGATC
>JAIRVC010000277.1 GCA_031254095.1 Acidobacteriota bacterium | reverse complement strand
CGGGAGATACCGCATCCAATCCTTCCAACACTCCTTCCGGAACTGGATGAATCTCATCTAAGCTTCCCAAAGGATTATTTTCTTCGCTTACTACGGCATCGCTAACCGCCTCTTTTTTCGTGGCGATTTCCGCCGCAGTGTTTGTATTTCCCGTGGCACAGGCGCACAAAGGCAGAAGTAGCGCAAAAATCAACGGCACCCGCCGGAAATCAATTCGCAGACACGCCAACATCTCAATCGCCCACGGATATGAAAGGCAAGCTGCATTTTGTGTCATGGTCTACTCTATTCAACTTCCGGTAAGAACCCATATGTAATTTTTGCGCTCCCGACATCTCCGAAGCGCCCGCGCCACGCGCAAGAGTTGATTCTAGCCCGGAATTTCATAGGATGGCAGCGTTTTTGGAATTGAATGAATCGGTCAATGGGAACGCATTTCCGCGGAGATCAACAAAAAGCAGCTCGCCGCCGCAATCGGCGCCACTCCGGAAACGCTTTCGCGCCTTTTGCAGGATCTAGGGCGGCGCAAACTGCTGACATGGAAAAGGGGCGTCATTGAAACAGCGGCGTCTTTCTGGGAACCGCCTCACGGCGGCCAGGGAAACACTGATTAATTGCCGATCCCTGGCCGTGTTACGTCGGCGTCTGCATGAGCGAAGTGTTCACCATGAAAACCCGGTCGTGAATCATAATCGTGTTGGGATCGTCCACTTCAAATGTCACGCTACAGTATTCAATTCCCTTGGAATACGAAATGTTGTAATTGTCGCCGAGAATAACCGAAGGGATCGTGATGTGGTTCACCATCCATGGCGTATTGAACAGCTTTGTTTTAAGCCCGCCGGCGATGATGTTCGAGATTTCTCCGATGCCGTCGACCACCTGGGCGTTTATCGTCTTGCATTCTTCCATGGACAATCTGGAAACGGCAAGAGTCGCGACATGCTCCGGCATTGAAATCGAAATAAAGCCGGTACACTTCCCGCTCAATCCAATGAGACCGGTAATGAGCTCCTTGGGCAGCTGAATCGGAATCTTTGTAACGCCGACTACCCGCACCTTTAACTCACACATCTGCAGGCAACTCTCGACCGACGTGATCATCGAATTGACAATAAGCGAATTTAACAACAGACCTTTAATTTCCGCGACTTCTTCTAAATCAGACATAGGCGACCCTGAAAAAGTTAGATGAATTATTCAACACAAATACAATTTGTAGCGGAATTGCTCCTTTACGTCAAGACAACTTCTCCGATCACACAGGTCAGACGCATCTGAAATATGATGAAGCGAACAGCCGCCTCACGGCGGCCGGTGGAGGTTTTTTCCGATTTTTTATTTTGTGAGAATCAGCCCTTCCCAATCCGCTGGAATGTTGTATTCTGTAATGTTTTGTTCCGGCGGACGGCCGGGTCCAAAACGCTGCATCATAAACAACCTAAAATCAATGAACTAACGGAGGATGGCAAATGGCAAAACTTGATCCAACCAAGCTGAAGGACTGGGAAATCGCGTTTGAAAGCGAAAAAAACATGAAGACGGTCAACCAGCTTGCGGACGAACTCGGAATTAAAACTGAGGAACTCATTCCTTATGGGCATTATTACGGCAAGGTCGACTTTGAAGCTGTGCTGGAGAGGCTGAAAAATAAACCGGACGGCAAATATATTGATGTTACGGCCATTACGCCGACTCCGCTGGGAGAAGGCAAAAGCACCACCACTATGGGATTGGTGCAGGGGTTTGGCGTGCGCGGCCTGAAGGTAACCGGCGGCATCCGTCAGCCTTCCGGCGGCCCGACCATGAACGTCAAGGGCAGCGCGGCCGGCGGCGGCCTTTCGCAGTGCGTTCCGCTCACCCCGTTCTCTCTCGGCCTGACCGGCGACATCAACGACATCATCAACGCGCACAACCTTGGAATGGTCGCGCTTACTTCCAGAATGCAGCATGAACGCAACTACGACGACGCCATGCTGGCTTCCAAAAATCTGAAACGCCTTGATATCGACCCGACAGCGGTTGAAATGAAGTGGGTTATCGATTTTTGCGCCCAGTCGTTGCGCAACATGATTATCGGCATCGGCGGCAAAATGGACGGCTTCACGATGCAGTCCGGCTTTGCCATCGCCGTCAGTTCTGAATTGATGGCCATCCTGGCGGTTGCCACCAGCCTGAAAGACATGCGGGAAAGAATCGGCAAGATCGTCGTCGCCTACAACAAGAACGGCGCTCCTGTCACCACCGCCGACCTCGAAGTTGACGGCGCGATGGCGGCATGGATGTTCAACACGATTAATCCGAATCTGCTCCAGACGATCGAAGGCCAGCCGGTATTCGTACACGCCGGGCCGTTCGCCAACATAGCCATCGGCCAGTCGTCCATCGTGCTCGACAGGCTGGCTCTGAAGCTTGCGGATTATCACATTACTGAAAGCGGATTCGGCGCGGACATCGGCTTTGAAAAGTTCTGGAATCTCAAATGCCGTTTCAGCGGCCTGAAACCGCATTGCGCCGTGATCGTCGCAACGGTGCGCGCGCTGAAGAGCCACGGCGGCGGTCCTCCCGTACCTCCGGGCAAAAAGCTTGATCCGGTTTACAGCGAAGAGCATGTCGATCTGGTTGACAAGGGCTGTTCCAATCTGATCAAACACATTGAAACCGTCAAAAAGGCCGGCATCAATCCGGTGGTTTGCATAAACTCTTTCTCCTCCGATACCAAGGCCGAAATCGATATCATCAGAAAGAACGTCGAAGCCGTCGGCGCGCGCTGCGCGATGTCGGACCACTGGCTCAAGGGCGGCGAAGGCGCTCTGGAACTGACCGATGTCGTTGTCGATGCCTGCAAAGACGAACCGAAAAACTTTAAGTTCCTCTATGATCTTGATATGCCGCTCAGCAAGCGCATCGAACTGATCGCGAAGGAAGTCTACGGCGCAGACGGCGTGAGCTATACGCCGGCAGCCCAGGCAAAACTCAAGAAGATGGAAAACGATCCTGAAATCAAGCAGCTCGGAACCTGCATGGTTAAAACGCACCTCAGCCTTTCGCACGATCCCAACCTCAAGGGCGCGCCCACGGGCTGGACGCTGCCGGTTCGCGACATCCTGACCTACAAGGGCGCGGGATTTGTGGTTCCGGTCTCCGGCGATATCACCCTTATGCCGGGAACCGCGTCCGATCCTGCCTACCGCAGAGTTGACGTGGATTGCGAAAAACGCAGAGTCGTCGGCGTATTCTAGGGAAACGCTGGTTAATTGTCTGTGCGGGATGAAGTGCGAGGCGCACGGAGCGCAGGAACCGAGGCATATATAGAAATATGTTGAGGTTGCGAGCACCGCGTAACGTGAACAATTTGGCAATTCGCCCGCTCAGGCAATTAAACAGTGTTTTTCGAGTATTTCAGTTTTTTACTTGCAGCCTCGCGCCGTGATTGCATTCCGGCGCGAGGTTTTTATTTTTTTCTCTAATAGAAACCCCTCGCAGGTTTTCCAAACGTTGTTCCAATTTGACAACCGCCATGTCTATCGAAGAAAAAACGGAAGAAACCGCTGAAACAATGTCCGGCCGCAGGCGCTGGCTGATTCTGGTTGCGATCGGATCTTTCAACTTCATGGCAACGCTTGTCGCCTCCATCGTCAATATCGCGTTGCCCACTCTGTCGCGCGAACTGCGCGTGCCGATGGATCATGTCACGTGGATCGTATTGATTTACCTCATTGCCGTCAGCGGACTTTTGATTTTCTTTGGCCGGCTTGGAGACCTGATCGGTAAAATCAGGGTTTTCCGTGCGGGCACGGTGATTTTTACGCTAGGTTCGCTGCTGGCCGGGTTCGACTTTGGTTTCTGGTTCCTGATATTTGCCAGGTTTGTGCAGGCATGGGGCGCGGCGATGACCATGAGCAACAGCTTCGGCATTATCACCTCGGTCTTTCCGCCCCGCAACCGGACGCGCGCCATGGCTGCAATTGGAATTTTCGTGTCGCTCGGCGCGGTTACCGGACCCGGGTTGGGCGGACTGATCCTGCAATTCCTTCCATGGGGTTACATCTTTTGGATCAATGTACCGGCAGGCCTTTTCGCCATCGTCATGGGCGCAAAACTTTTTCCAAAATCGAAACCTCTCGCCGGCATCCAATTGCGCAATCTGCGCCACGATCTGGACTGGACGGGCGCGGCGCTTTTTTTCTGCGCGATCTCATTTTTATTTCTGGGCGTTGAGATCGGACAAAACAAGGGGTTTATTCACTCCGCCGTCATCGGGTTTGTCGTCGGCGCGATTATGCTTGGAATTTCGTTCATAGTTGTCGAATTCCGGCTTTGCGGTAAACTGGACGCCGGCCAGAAATCTGTTCCGCCGTTGATTGATTTGCATATTTTCCGCAACAGGCTTTTCAGCATCAGCCTGATTGCCGGACTGTTTATGTTCACAACAAATTTTTTCGCCAACATTATCATGCCTTTTTATTTGCAAAACCTGCGAGGCTGGACGCCGGGACACGCCGGGCTGGTGATGATGGCATTTCCGATCACCATGATTATCGTTGGACCGATTGCCGGCTGGATGGGCGATTACGCAAACAAGGAAATCATTACCGCCGTTGGGATTACGCTGGTCGCGATCAGCCAGTTCGCCTATACGCTCCTTGACGAGCGGACGTCAATATTTGCGCTGGTCGCCGTTACCGTGCTTAACGCGGGCGGAACGGCGATTTTCCAGTCGCCAAACAATGCCTTGGTTATGAGCACGGTGGAAAAACGATATCTCGGCGTCGCGGGTTCAATTAACGCCCTCGCGCGAAACCTCGGCATGGTGACAGGCATCTCGTTGGCGACGGTGGCGCTTTTTACAACCATGAGCGCGCGCCTGGGACAGCGGGTCATTCATTACGTGGAGGATCGCCCCGATGCGTTCCTGTCCGGAATGCATACCTCTTTTTATATATCCTTCGGCCTGTCGCTGGTCACGCTGTGCGTAGTCGGCCTGAGGCTCTTTTTCCAATGCTATTCCAGAAGTTACTCAAAAGATAGTTCACGGCGAATTTTTTCTGATTACTAGCCACTGGCCGCAGACAGGGCAGACGCATCTAAAAAGCGTGATCTTTGAATACCTTAGCGTTTTGACCTATATTTTTTAAGTCGTTCAATCGCACAATAAGCCGCAATTCAGGCGGAAAATTTAGATGCGTCTGCCCTGACACGTTTAATCGGGCTTCTTGTGGTGATTTCGGTTGTCGGGTACAATATATGTTTGTTTATTGCTCTTGCGTGAGCTGGTGTGTAGATTTAAACGTTTAAGAAAATTTGGGAGCGATTCCATGGCGGAAGCAAAAAAATCCAAACGTCCTCGCGGGACGGTTGTCATAAGCGTTGAATTGTGCAAGGGCTGCGGATTTTGCATTGCCTTTTGCCCGTCCGCGGTGCTCGAATTTTCGGAAATGTTTAACAGCAAGGGATACCATCCCCCGCACGCCGTAAACCCGGACGCCTGTATCGGCTGCGATCTGTGCGGCATGTATTGCCCGGATTTTGCGATTTTCGGCGCGCGCGTCACAAGAGAAGTAGCCTGATTTTTAAGGAGAAAATTTGAAAGCGGATCCTAAAGGAGTTTTGACAGGAGCTCATTTCATGGATGGCGACCACGCCTGCTGCGAAGGAGCTCTGGCCGCCGGATGCCGTTTTGTCGCCGGCTATCCCATCACGCCGTCCACGGAAGTAGTCGAGCGCATCGCCGCGCGGTTTCCGTCGGTCGGCGGCATGTTCATTCAAATGGAAGACGAAATAGCTTCGTCCATAGCCATGCAGGGGGCGGTCTGGGCGGGCGCCAAAGCAATGACGGTGACATCGGGACCGGGTTTTTCTCTTATGATGGAGCATATCGGCTACGCGGCTATGACCGAAGCGCCCTGCGTTTTTGTGAATGTGCAGCGCACCGGGCCTTCGACGGGTTTGCCGACACAACCGGCACAGGCGGATATGATGCAGGCGCGCTGGGGGAGCCACGGCGATTACGAAATCATCGCGCTCTGCCCGAATTCGCCGCAGGAATGTTTTGACCTGACAATCGAGGCTTTCAATCTGGCTGAAATCTACCGTGTGCCGGTCATGATAATGATGGACGAATGCGTCGGCCATATGACGGAAAAAGTCGTCATTCCCAGGGCGAGCGAGATCACCGTAGAACCGCGTCATTACACAACGCAAAAGCCGGAAGAATACCTTCCCTACAAGGCGGAAAAAAATTCCGCGCCAGCGATGGTTCGCGTTGGGAACGGCTATCGCTTCCACGTTACCGGACTGACGCACGATGAACGGGGCTATCCTTCCACCAGCCTCGAAATACACGACCGGTTCGTGAACCGGTTGATTGACAAAGTTCGCAATAACGCCCGGCAGATCATCATGCTTGATGAAACGGATACGGCGGACGCCGATGTTGTCGTGGTTTCCTACGGCATTACCTCGCGCGTCGCGGTGAAGGCGATTCAGGCTGCGCGGAAAAACGGCATTAATGTCGGCCACCTTCGCCTCATGACGGTCTGGCCGTTTCCTGAAAAACGCCTGCACACGCTTGCTTCGCATGTTAAGGCGTTCATCATGCCTGAACTGAATATGGGACAGATGTATCTGGAATTGCAGCGCTGCATCGAAGGGCGGGCGGCGACATATCTTATTCCTCACTCCGGCGGAACCGTGCATAATCCCGACGACATTTATCAGAAGATTGTTTACGCCGCCAGACATCCGCGCAAAAAGAAGGAGACGGCCAAATGAGCGCCAAAAATCCGCGCAATCAATATCTGAGAACCGAACGGATGCCGAACATCTGGTGTCCCGGCTGCGGGCTGGGAACGGCGGTCAACTGCTTTATAAGCGCGATAGAAGACTGTGAGACGCCCCTGGATCAGATCAGCGTCGTTTCGGGCATCGGATGCACCGGCCGCGTTGCCGGCTATCTGAAGCTGGACAGTTTTCACACGACGCACGGCCGTCCGATTCCGTTTGCCACCGGGCTGAAACTGTCTAATCCAAAGCTGAAAGTAGTTGTGTTCAGCGGCGACGGCGATCTTTTCGCGATCGGCGGCAATCATTTCATTCACGCCGCCCGCCGCAATATGGATCTGACAATCATCTGCGTCAACAACTTTACCTACGGCATGACGGGCGGACAGGTGACGCCTACTACGCCCATTGACGCTTTTTCGTCAACCACGCCCTATGGCAATATTGAAGAACCTTTCAACCTGCCGTTTCTGGCCGACTGTTCGGGCGCGGTTTATGTCGCGCGCTGGACGGTGTTCCATGTCAGGCAGGCGGCGCGGGCCATGCGCGAGGCGATGCACAAGAACGGGTTCAGCTTCATTGAGATTATAAGCCCCTGCCCGACGCTGTACGGACGGCGAAACAAAATTGGCGACGGACTGAAAATGATGCAGGCGTTCAAGGACAACAGCGTTATCGCGGACGAAACCGACACGCGGAATGTAGCGCTGGATTTTCGCGGAAAGATCATCTGCGGGAAGTTCGTCGATCGCGAAAAAACATCTTTTCTCGACATGTACAATATAAAGATGGCTGAACGGTTCGGGCCCTTCTACGAACCGTATGAGGGCATAAAATGACGTCGGAAATTAAATTTGGCGGTTTCGGCGGTCAGGGAGTGATTCTTGCGGGAAGCATCATAGGGCGGGCCGCCAGCATTATGGATCATAAATACGCAACCATGACCCAGAGTTTCGGCCCGGAAGCCCGCGGCGGGGCGTGCAGCGCCCAGGTTATCATCTCCGATGACAAAATTCTCTATCCGTATGTAACGCGGCCAAAGATTCTCGTCATGCTGTCGCAGGAGGCTTGCAACCGCTATCTGCCCGAGGCGGCGGATGACGGCGTGATTCTCATCGAGGAAGACCTTGTGCATCCCAAAGGGCTCAAGCCGGGAATGAAGGTTTACGCGATTCCGGCGACGCGCTTCGCCGAGGAGCTGGGATCCAAAATGACTCTTAATGTAGTAATGGTCGGGTTTTTCACCGCCGTGACAAAACTTGTTTCCTATAAATCCGCGCGGGAAACCGTCAAATCATCCGTGCCGCTGGGTACGGAAACCATGAATCTTATGGCTTTCGACCGCGGCTACGAATACGGTCAGGCATTAACGTAATATTTTGTTTTGAATTTTTGATTGTTTATCGAAAGCGTAGTTTAAGCTTTAAATTAATCCGCAATTCACAATCAAAAAAGTATTCCCCTGGAGTTCCGCTATGTCCGAAAAACAACAATCCGGCGTGAACAAAAAGATGTCGCGCCGCAATTTTCTGGCGGCCGGCGGCGCGGCCGTCGCTGCGGATGCGCTGATTATCGCCTCGGTTCCCGCGCCTTTGGCCGCGCAAGCCTCTGCGCCCGCGAGGTATCCGGAATCAAGAGGCTATCTGGTTTACGACAGTAAAAAATGTATCGGCTGCACCGCCTGTATGTTGAGTTGTTCGCTGACGCATTACGGATATCAAAGCCTGTCGCTGGCCCGCATCCAGATCATGCAGGATTCATTCGGGAAATTTCCCAACGACCTTAAAATCTCGCCCTGCCGCCAGTGCAAATATCCCGTTTGCGTCACGAGCTGCCCGGTCGGCGCGGTTTACGTCGATGAGGCCAACGGAAATGTCCGCCGCATAGACAGCAAAAAATGCGTCGGCTGCAAAACCTGCATCAAAATGTGTCCGCAGCAGCCGCATCGCACCATCTGGAATCACATTGAAAAGAAATCCTCGAAGTGCGACCTGTGCGTCGATACGCCCCACTGGAATGAAAAGGGCGGGCCCGGCGGCAAACAGGCCTGCGTCGAAACCTGCCCGATGAAAGCCCTGAAATTTGTCGCGGAAATGCCCGATCAGAAAGAAACAGACGGCTACGACGTAAATCTGCGCAACAACCACTGGCTGAATCTCGGACTCGTAGACAACAGCAAGGTCATTCCGCCGCGCCAGGCCGCGGAGGCCGCCGGCGATAAAACAACAAAAATAAATGGAAACGCTGAGTAAATGTCTGTGCGGGATATTGCGCTGGGCGCACGGAGCGCAGGAGCCGAGGCATATATACTAATATGTCGAGGTTGCGAGCACCGCGCCGCCGTAAACAATTTGGCGATTTGCCCGTACAGGCATTTAATCAGTGTTTCCAAGGGGGCGCAATAAGATGGCGGGTGGATATTCAGGAAAAATATTACGAGTTAATCTGACAACAAAACAGATCGGCACAATCGACACGGCCAAGTATGAGGAATTCGGCGGCGGCCACGGCATCGGGTCCGCCATATTTTTCGATCTCGTCGGCGACCAGTTGCCGTTCCCGGCGTTCGATCCGCGCAATCTGATAATAATGATCGCGTCCCCTTTCTCCGGAACGTCTGTGCCGGGTTCCGGGCGCTGCGAAGTGCAGGGGCTTGGGCCGATGCTATATCCTATAGAATGGTTCGGGCACAGCAATTTCGGCGGACGCTTTACGGCGCAGCTAAAATTCGCCGGCTGGGACGGCATTGTGGTCGAAGGCGCGGCGCAGGATCCCGTATGGATAAACATAGTTAACGACAAGGTTTCGATCGAGAGCGCCCGGGGAATCTGGGGCATGGATACCTGGGACACGCAGGACGAAATTTCCCGGCGCGTTCTGCCGCAGCTTAAACACGGCGAATGGGCGGAGCTATCGAACGACGCCAACACCACGCAGGTTCCGGCCGTAGTCTGCTGCGGGCCGGCGGGTGAAAACAAAAGCCGGCTCGGCGCGCTGCTTCACGGGCCGGGCTCGCAGGCCGCGCTTTGCGGTTTCGGCGGGGTCTTCGGTTCAAAAAATCTTAAAGCGATCAGCGCCATTGGCACCGGCGTTGTTCCTATCGCCGACCCCAAGGCGTTGATGGACGCCCGGCTCTGGTTCCGGCAGTTCCTCTGGGATGTCGATAATCCGCGGGAAGCCGAACGCTTTGGGGGAGTATTTCCTTATACGCTGATCGGTGGTTCGCCCAGCGGCGGCAACATACTTAATCGGGAACTGCCGCTTACTCCGGCGCGCGCCGCTGCCTGCGCCTCGTGTCCGCGCGGATGCAGGATGCGTCTCTCAACGGCGGACAGCAACGAGTCGGTCTGCGCCGGCACGATGATGATCAACGTGGACGGGTCGGTCAAATTTACGCGGCAGGGAAACGACCTGATGCAGAAGTACGGCCTCGGTCACTGGCAACTGCGCCCCACGATGAATTACGCCATGCTTCTTTACAAGGAAGGCGTGCTCGGCAAGGGAAAACAGATCGAGTCGGATATTCCTTTTGACAGGGAAGGGACGTTTGATTACGCCGCCGCGATTATGCGGGCGATCGCGCTGCGCGAGGGAGCCGGCAACGAACTGGCCGAAGGCGCGGCGCGGCTTGCCGAAAAGCTTGGGCGCTACAAACAGGACGTCGACAGCGGCAAACTGAAGCTGACCTACTGGGGACTTGAGGAACATTACGATACGGCGATTGCGGCCGAATGGGCTTTCGGGTCAATTCTCGGGGAGCGCGATTTGATGCTCCACATGATCGCCAATTATCCGATACACTGGATGGCGATGTCCGGCGATCCGTATCTGACCGCGGAAGAAACTGCGAAACTTTACGCCGACGCCATGGTTCCGTATCAGGGCGATGTTTTTATGGTCGATTACAGCGACGGCCCCACGGGCATCTATTCCGACTCAACGGTCAAACTGGTGGCATGGACCAAGCATTACGAAAAATTCTGGATCGGCGCGGGCGGCTTCTGCGGCTGGCGCTGGCCGATGTGCATCACCAACAATACCGCCGACAGGCGCGGCCCCACCCCACAGGCGGAACCGCGATTCTGGAACGCAGTCACCGGTAAAAATATTTCCTTTGCCGACGGCATGGAGATCGGACACAAGATATACACGCTGGATCGGGCGATCTGGTGCCTGCAAGGGCGGCATCGCGATATGGAGGTGTTTCCGGATTACGCCTATGAAGAAAAGACTTCCGGATACGACGTGCCGATGTACATCGACGGGAAATGGCAGTACGCGAACGGCGCCGGGCGCACGCTTGACCGCGGCAAGGTCGAGGATTTCAAAACCCGTTTCTACAAATTTGAGGGATACAACCCGGAAAACGGCTATCCGACGCGCGCCACGCTGGAAAAAACAGGCTTGACGCGCGTTGCGGACACACTGCAAAGCAAAGGCAAATTAGGTTAAGGAAACACTGATTAATTGCCTGCGCGTAATATTGCGCCGGGCACACGGAGCGTAGGAACCGAGGCATATATAGAAATATGTTGAGGTTACGAGCGCCGCGCCGCCGTAAACAATTTGGCAATTCGCCCGCACGGGCAATTTATCAGCGTTTCTCTGGAAAAATTTCCCGCTTCAGGGTTATAGTATTAAAATCCGAAAGGAGGCGGAGAAATTATGTCGAATAAAATAGCCATAACCATTTCACGACAGTTTTGCTGCGGCGGAGCAACCATCGGGCATTTGACGGCTTCGAAGATGGGCTTTTACTACGCGGATCGGGAAGTATTGCACCTGGCTGCGGAATCGCT
>JAIRVC010000276.1 GCA_031254095.1 Acidobacteriota bacterium | reverse complement strand
CTGCTTCGTTTCACATTGATACGAAATACAAAAAGTATTACATTTTGACATGGTTATTAATGGTATTGAATGGGACAGCAACAAGGCGCTGAAGAATCTTGCGAATCATCGTGTAAGTTTTGAAACGGCGCAATATGTTTTTTCAGATCCTGACCGATTGGAGCGTCCCGACCATAGCAACATTGGCGGAGAATGCCGCTGGCAAACAATCGGCAGAGTTGGAAAAGTGTTGTTTGTCGTCTATACCGAGCGCGGAATGAACAGGCGACTCATATCGGCGCGTTTGGCGAACAAAATCGAGAGGAGGCTTTATCATGGCCATTATCAAATCAATGGTGAAGGTTGGGCAAAAACCGAATGTCAAAGAGATGAAGAGGATAAAAGCTGAATTAGATGAAGCGGCGAAATACCCGATCGTCTACACGAACGACTGCCCGGAAGTCACACCGGAGGCACTGAAAGAGTTCGCCATGCTGGCAGCCGAGCGCAATATGAGGAAGAAGCGGCAAACAGTTACTATTCGGCTCGTTCCCGACTGTCTTTCGAAATACAAATCTCTTGGCAAGGGATATACCGGCATCATGGCCGATGTACTGAAATACGTGGCCGACAATCCGAAACTTTTAAAAGAAGCCTGCGATCAGCAATAAATCCTTTTAATATCAAAAATTAAAAACTATCCGGCGGCGGCATGCCCGCCGGAGGTTGCGGCGGCAAGGTGTCCTGCTGGAAATTTCCCGGCTTGCGTTTTTCAAACAGAGCGACGCCGATTGCGCCTCCCAGCATCGCGAATATGGAAAAAAATACGATATTGGCAAAAAAACTGAATACGGTTAATAGAAACATGGAACCGTCGTGCATCAAAAAAGCTTCGATGCTCTGCCACGCTTCTTGAGGGAATTCGGGATTTTTTGCCAGTATTTCCCGAAGCTGCTCCACCATCATCGTCTGGTTTTCGCCGCCGGTTGAAATAAGCTGTAATGGAATCGAAAACAGGCTGCAAACGACTCCGCCGATTGCTCCGGCAATAAGACCCGTTCCGGCGCCCTGCCCCATCGTTACCGGAAAAGGAGAGCCTTTTACGTACAGATAAGCCGCCAGAATGCCGCCGCCGATAGCCCAGGCGCAGCAGACACAGTTGCAAAAACTTAATCCGGGTATCGCGGAAAGAATTCCCAGCGCCATGCCGCCGGTCAGGGCTGGTTTCAGCATACTTGTGTTATTCATGAAAGAACTCCTCCTTGCACAAATGCGCGTTCGCGCCTGGAAAGCGTCTTAAAAATTTCGTCAAGCCCCATGACCGCAAACGGCGCAGCCGTGACGCCGAAAACAAGGCCGGTCAGAAAGCGGCACAGCCAGAACCCGTTCCAGAATCCCGTGAAGGGAAGGAGCGCGTCCAGCGTTATTAACGCCGCGGCTGAAATAATGCCTGCTCTCTGCGCGCGCGGCGGAATCCGGAAAAAGAACGGCGCCGTCAGCGTTCCGAGAAAAAGACCAAGATAAATGCCCAAACAGCGATGGCACACGGCTAAAGGGTTATGCAAAAGCGCGAAAGAGCGTTCAGGCATCTGATGACAGAAAAAGGAAAAGGGCAGATAGTTAAAAAACGCCGCCGTCGGAAATGAACCCGAAAGCAGCAGCGGCGCGGAGAACGCGGCGATGACGATCGCGCCCCAAATGCCCGCCAGAATCGCGCGCGCGGAAATCTTCATGCCGCTCCTTTTGTCAACCAGGTCAGTAAAAATAATAATTATAACGGAGCGCAGACATTAGGGAAACGCTGATTTATTGCCTTTGCGGGCGAATTGCTAAATGGTTTACGGCGCGCGGTACTCGTAATTTAAACATGCGAAAATCTCACCGGGTTCTCCCTGCCGCGCCGCTTTCCCTCCGTCGATAAGAATCATGGTTTTTCCGAGGCGCAGGGCTTCCGCCTGATCGTGCGTTACATACAGAAATGGAATGCCCGTCCGGCGCTGTATGTCCGCGATTTCCCCGGTCAGACGCGCGCGCGTCGCCGCGTCCACAGCGGAAAGCGGTTCGTCCAGAAGCATAATTGACGGGTCGGCTGCCAGCGCGCGCGCAAGCGCGACCCGCTGCTGTTCTCCGCCGGACAGCTCATGGGGCCGCCGCGCGGCGGCGTCCGATATTCCCATCATGTCGAAAAGATCATGGACGCGTTCCCTTGCGGATTTCCGGCCATTGCCGCGCGCGCCGTAAAGAGCGTTTTGCTCCGCCGTCATATGCGGAAAAAGAAGATGGTTCTGAAAAACATAGCCGACGCCCCGCCTCCGCATCGGCAGATCAACGCCGCTTGCCGAATCGAAAAAGACCGTTTCTCCAAGAGTGATTCGCCCCTCGTCGGGAACCAGTATTCCCGCGATTGAACGAAGAATGCTGGTTTTACCCGCGCCGGAAGGGCCGAAAAGCACAGTGACGCCGTTTGCCGCCCTGATGTGAACGTCGATGACGGGAGCGTTGCCGTTGCCGAGCCGTTTACGAATGCGCGCGTCAAGCATGGTCATCTCATTTCCGCAGGGCGCGACAACCGG
>JAIRVC010000173.1 GCA_031254095.1 Acidobacteriota bacterium | reverse complement strand
CAGCGGATTCGGTATTTTATCCGACTCGAATCCGCTGCCCTGATCCCGAACAAAAACCGTCAGGCAGTCCGGCGTCATCCCGTAACAGACCTCCACTTTTTTCCCGATATCGAGCTTGTTGCCATGTTGTATGGCGTTGGTAACCGCCTCACGAACCGACATGCCTATCCAGTGAGCCGATTCTTCATCAAATTTCATAAAAGCGGTAACGCAATCCGTAAGCGACTGGATAAGGTCAATATTATCCAGCTCGCTAGCGATCATAACCTCAATTTCGTTGGCGCCATACGTCATCGAAGCGTACCTTTAAAACCAATAAAACCAAAAGGTAATTGCAAAACCTTACTGTTTTGCCGTAAACACGGGTGGAACGACCGCATTTTTTCAAGAAACCTTCCGGCGGGATACCGGCAGCCCCATGTTTTTTGCAATTCCCTTTCAAGCATTGTCCCGTAGCTCGTTCAAACCCGTACTATCATAATCGGCCGGTTTCCAGCCTGTCAAGACAACCACGAGTAAAGTGCGTTATCAGTTACAAACATTGAAAAGCTACCTTTTTCGGCGCGAAGTCTCAAGAGCCGGATTTCCGGTTTTCGCTGCCGGCCGTAAAATTCTTGTGCTTTGAACGCCTGAAAGCTAAAATCCAAAACTAAAAAAGGAACTGCAAATGACCGGCTCCGCAAAAGAACGAATTGAAAATCTGCGCCGCGAGATCGAATATCACAACTACAGGTACTATATCGAAGCGAACCCGGAATTGACCGATTTTGAATTTGACCGGCTGCTTGACGAACTGAAAAATCTCGAAAAAGAACATCCGGAATTTGTCGTGCCGGAAAGCCCCACACAGCGCGTCGGCGGAGGCCCTATCGCTGGATTCCGGCAGGTTCGTCACGAAGTTCCCATGCTTTCAATCGAAAACACCTATAACGAAGCCGAGGTCAGGGAATTCGATTTAAGGATCCGCCGGCTGCTCGAAGGAGACGCGCCGCGCTATATCGTTGAACACAAAATCGACGGCGTTTCCGCTTCGCTGGTTTACGAAAACGGCGTTTTCACTCTCGGCTTAACGCGCGGAGACGGCCTCGGCGGAGACGACATAACTCACAATCTGCGCACGGTTCGCGACATCCCGCTAAGGCTTCGCGCGGACGCCTTGCCGCCGCCGGATATGCTGGAAGTGCGCGGCGAAATTTACATGACGCACACGGAGCTTTCGCGGCTGAACCGTATTCAGACGGAGCGGGAAGAAAAGGTTTTCGCCAACTGCCGCAACGCCGCCGCCGGAAGCCTCAAGCTCCTTGATCCGCGCGAGTGCGGCAGGCGCAATCTCCGTTTCTTCGCGCACGGCGAAGGCCGCCCCGGCGGCTTTGACGCCGCGTCTCACGCGGTGTTTTTTGAAAAAGTCCGAAACTCCGGCATACCCGTGGTTCCGCACAGCCCGCCGCTTAACTCCATTGACGTAGCTCTGGATTACTGCCGGGAAATGCTGGAGGCGCGCGAAACGCTTGACTACGAAACCGACGGCATGGTGATCAAGATAGACGATTTTGAACAGCGGCGGCGTCTTGGAGCAACAGCGAAATTTCCGCGATGGGTCATTGCCTACAAAGTGGAACTGTGGCAGGCGGAGGCCGAACTTGTGGACATCCGCGTGCAGGTCGGCAAAACCGGAGTGCTGACGCCGGTTGCCGAACTTCGCACCGTCGAAATCGCCGGAACGAAGGTGTCTCGCGCCAGTCTCCACAACGCTGACGAAATCGCCCGCAAGGACATACGCATCGGCGATTATGTAATCGTGGAAAAGGCGGGCAAGATTATTCCCCATGTCGTTCGCGCGGAACTTGAAAAACGCACAGGCAATGAAAAGCCTTTCGAGTTTCCCGGGCAATGCCCGGTCTGCGGAGAAAATGTCGGACGCGACGAAGGCGGCGTTTATATCCGCTGCCTGAATCCTTCCTGTCCGGCGCAGCTAAAGGAACGCCTGGCGTTTTTCGCGTCCCGGACGGCAATGGATATAGAAGGAATGGGACCGGCGCTGATTGATCAGCTCGTCGATAAAAAAGCCGTAAATTCGCTGACGGATATTTTCGCTCTCACAGTTGATCAACTGAAAGACCTTGACCGCATGGGCGAAAAATCCGCCCGGAAAATCATCGACGGCATCGAAGCCTCGAAAGGCCGCGGGCTTGCCCGTGTACTGACCGCGCTCGGCATCCGCCACGTCGGCGAAGGAACAGCCCGCCTGCTGGCGGAAGAATTCGGCGATATCCACCTTCTTGCCGCCGCGCCGCTGGAGCGAATCGCCGAAATAACGGGAGTAGGCGGCATTGTCGCAAATAGCGCTTATGATTTTTTTAAAAGCCGCGCCGGAATGGAAACGATTCAGGCTTTTGAAACGCGTGGTGTTTGCATGACGGAAGAAACGCGCGCGCGAATTTCAGAAAACCATCCAAAATTTACCGGTAAAACTTTCGTGGTCACTGGAACAATGAAGGGTTTCAGCCGTCAGGAGATGGAAGCGCTGATACGCGGTCTGGGAGGAAAAACTTCATCGAGCGTATCAAAGAAAACAGATTTCGTAATCGCCGGTTCTGATCCGGGAAGCAAGCTGGAAAAGGCACGGACGCTTGGCGTTGAAGTTATCAGCGAAGATGATTTCGACGCATGGCATAATGGTTAAGCCGCTTATCTTGCTTGAAAATCAAAATATCCGGGAATTACAGGTTAATTATCCCATCAAAAATATTGAGATATCTCGTCTCCATGTTCCCCTCTATCATGATAGATGTACATATCAGGATAGAGGGGGAACATGCTTCAATTTTGATATCAATTTAACTTTTGGGCGTGCGCCCAAGTGAACTAACAGCGCGAAGCGACCCAGCCGCTACCGCAAAGACTGAAACACTCCTCGCAGGAACGGCAGGAAAGTTCCGAGCCCTCGACGAGCGCCGGCTGGCGCTCAATGCCGCGTCCCTTGAAATAGAGCTTGTTGTCCTTCTTGATTTCCGTGCAATACCGGACGCACAGACCGCAAAGAGTGCAATCCGTCATGCCGGT
>JAIRVC010000152.1 GCA_031254095.1 Acidobacteriota bacterium | reverse complement strand
CGCTTATAGGTTTTTCCGCCTTCACGCCAACCTTCGCGAAGCAAAATCGCCGGCGGTGAATTACGGTTTGGAACAATATCCACAAACATGGAATATATGTACCATTATATCCAACGCATGTCAAGGAATGTATTCGCATTTACATGGAAACATATTTCCGCGCCCATTTCGACTCATCTCCTTTTGTCCCTTATATATACGGCGGAATTAGGTCGATTTTTATATCGAACTTCGGGTTAATCACTGGCCACTGACCACCGTGAGGCGGTTCGCCCTGAATCAGCGCTTCCGAAATAATATGTATGCCGCGCCGCCCGGCAGAGAAGACAGTATTACAATCAGCGAATAAAGTACGCCAAGCGCGACGCATGATTCGTCGGCGATGCCGATTGCGCCAAACAGGCTCATGAAGGAATATTCCCTCAGCCCCATGCCGTTCAGACTGACGGGAATCATGGAAATCAGCGTGATTGTCGGAACGAAAATCAGAAAATAAATCGGCGGTATACGTATATTCAGGCTAAAAGCGGCAATCCAGACGGCCGCGCAAACCAGGAACTGGTTTACAAACGAAATTCCCAGCGCCCGCATGAGCGCCGCCGGGCGCTTGCCGATAATCCGAAACGCTCTGGCGGCGGCGTCAATCTTCGCGGCGATTTTCCGAAGCCGCGCTTTTTGAAACGCCGAACTTAAAACCCGATGAAATCGCGGCGTAAATACGGCGATGTTGCCGATGGCAAACAATATAAAGACGCCCCAGAGAATAAGCGGAATTGAAACGCCGGGAACCGAAACCGGGTAAAAGAGAACCGCCGAACAGGCGATTGCTATCATGGCCAACATGCCGACGTTGCGGTCAAAAAATGTGGAGGCGAAACTTTCGGCGTATGTTCCGGCAGGTTTGCCCGCGTAATAGACCTTTACGGCGTCTCCTCCGATGATTGTGGGAAGAGCCAGGTTAAAAAACATTCCTATGCAATAAATGCCCGCAAGACGCGAAAGCGGGGGGACAGGCATGAGCTGGCGCATTATAATCCGCCAGCGCAGGATACAGACGAAATGGCCAAGCCAGAGCGTCAGAAGCGTTCCGGCGACAAGGCAGATATCCGCGCCGCGCAGTATTTCCGTAAACCGGTGAAAATCAACTTTGCCGAATATGTATACGAAAAAGAATCCTGTAATTAAAAGCTTTAAAAGAGCGGCAATTACGGATTTCATCTTTTATATTTAACGCGCGGCGGCGTAGGCTGATATTTTTCTTTTTACCTCCGCTTCGTCAATAGGTTTCGCGAGATGGTCATTCATGCCGCACGCCAGGCATTTTTCGACATCTTCGCGAAATACATCGGCGGTCATCGCAATGACAGGTATTGTTTTAGCCTTGCTTATATCCATCCGCCGAATAGCTCTCGTAGCCTCATATCCATCCATCTCAGGCATATGGACGTCCATTATTATCATGTCGTACTTATCCGGATTTTGTTTAAACTTATCAACGGCTGTCAAGCCGTTTTCCGCGGCGTCGATATTTATTTTTGTATCCTTCAAAAGCGCGATAAATATCTCGCGGTTTATCTCTATATCCTCGGCGAGTAAAATAGTAACGTTTGAAAGATCCGGAACGTTATGATCGATCTTATTGTGTGCATCCACAATTTTATTTGCCTTGACGTCTTCCAGCCGCAGACTGTTGAAAATATTTGAAGGTAAAAGCGGCATAGAAAGAAATCTGTTGATTCCTGCGCCACGGGTTTGGGCGTCGATTTTATTCCATGTAAGAAATGAAGCCATAAGCACAATAGCGTTCACTGCCGTCTTTTCGTTCAATTTTTTTGCAATGCCAAAAATATCGTCACAGCGCAAACCGTAATCTAAAAAAATCATATCATACAAGCGCTTATTGTCATAAGCCGTGTTTACCAGCGAGATCATGTCATTCACGTTCGTCGTTGTTTCCGCTACAACGCCGCAACCGGATACAACCGACTTAAAGTATTCACATATTCTCCCGTCATTTGACGCCACAAGTATTTTCATGCCTTTTAAGTCAGCGTTTTTATCTTTTTCCTCAATAAGCGTGGTATGTTCGAGCTCGATTTCGAAAGTAAAAGATGAACCTTTGCCAGATTCCGATTCAACCCATATCTTCCCGCCCATTTTTTCAACGATGCTCTTTGAAATGGCAAGTCCGAGGCCGGTTCCTCCGAAACGCCTTGAAATACTGGTGTCAGCCTGTTCAAACGCATGGAACAATTTGCCTGATTGTTCTTCCGTCATACCTATCCCGGTATCCGTTATGTCAAAAAGCAAAACGCTGTTTTTTTCCCTACGCTCCGTTTCGCGCACCGTTACGGTTATCTCTCCATTTAAGGGAGTGAATTTAACCGCGTTTGAAATAAGATTGGTTATGACCTGTGAAAGCCTCAATTCGTCGCCGATGTATTGTATGCAGGCGTTAGTGTCTAAAAATACATTCAGTTTTATATCTTTTCTTTCCGTCTGCTCCATAATTAAATTACATATTTTTTTAAGCACCTCTTCAATGCGGAGAACGGCATTATGCAATTCAAACTTACCGGCTTCGATCTTGGACATATCAAGTATGTCATTAATAAGAGCAAGTAAATGTGTTGAGGACTGTTCAATAGTAGCAAGACAATACTTGAGTTTTTCAATTTCATCCGTACCGGCGGCGATTTTTGTCATTCCGATTATCGCGTTCATCGGAGTTCGCATTTCATGGCTCATTCGGGACAGGAAATCACTTTTTGCCTTGTTGGCTTGTTCGGTTATTGTCATCAATCTGAGTTGTTCTTCGGCTTTTTTCAGGTTTGATATGTCGGTAAAGCTTTCAAGTAACGCGGTGCGGCCGTCATAGCTGATTTTTGCCACGGATTTTACTATGGGAATTACATCGCCGTTGGCTTTTACAAATTTACGCTCCGAACGATCGACAACCTGATTCTTATCCATAATCGGACATGAATGTTCCTCGGCAGGGCAAATAAATTTATGACAGCGTTTTCCGATAATCTCGGATTTATCTCCGCCAAACATTCGAGCAGCTACAGGGTTTATATCTATTATCTCGCGCGTTTCCGCGTCAATTATAGAAATGCCGCATTCCACGTTCGCCCAGATTACTTTAAAACGCTCAAGCGCTTCATTAATTTGTTCAGAGTTCATTTCGTAAAAGCCTCGTAATGTTCCGCCACATCGAAAATGAAGTACCATTGTACGAAATTCAGCGGCAAAATCAACAACGGAAGGGCGGCGGCGGTTGAGGAAATGCGTGAAGCGGGTTTTAGAGCCGAAATCAAAAAGTTGACATAAGAGATATTATCGGAAGTTGTATATGCCGGAAGGCGGCGTGAAAACGCGGATTGTACGTTTGGGAAACTCCCCGCATTGATGGCGCGCGCTGTAAAAGTTATAGATATGGGAAAATCAACGTTGGAATTTCCATGAATATCCGGGTAAATTCATAATTTAGAGTATGTTGTGAACGCTTGCGCCGGTCGGCATGAGCAATGCAGCCCGCATTCCAATGTCAACGATTCGTTAAAATTTTTACGGCGCGCGCCGCCGCATTGATGTTCGGTGGAATTTTGTAGTAGGATTGCTTTTGCTTGTGAAAGGACAAACTGAAATCATGACAATCCTCAAAGAAAGACAGAAACGTATCGACGATGCGATAGCTTTGCGTGAATCCGATCGCGTGCCAATTACGGCCAATGGACAATGCTACCCCATGTACAACGCTGGTTATACGGTGGCCGATGCCGTATATGATTTTGAAAAGTATGTGGATGCGATGATCAGGTATGTGACTCAATATGAACCTGATGCGGCCGACGGCAGTCTGACAATTGCAGGTCTTGGCCCTGTTTACGAGCTTATCCGTCCCAAGAATCTTGTATGGCCGGGCGCTCCCGACAACCGCATCAGCAAAAACTCCACGCATCAGTTCATTGAATACGCGGTTCTTCAAGAGGAGGACATGGACTTTTTCATGAAGGATTACACGGGATGGCTGCTTTCAAAGGGTTATCCCGCGATATCCGGGCTTTTAGAGTCTATGGCCGGATGGGAGTTTGCGCGTCATAAAGCGGATTTCTACATGGATGGTCTCATAAATATGCTTTCCACTCCGGAATCGAGAGAAATGATACAGACCATCTGGAAAATAGCCGACATGCAGGCGGAGCTTAACAGGAAAAGGATGAAGCTTCGCGAAAAACTGACGGAGCTTGGCTTCCCTGTCAATATAGGTGGAGCCAGGGTGCTTGTTCCCTTTGACGGATACAGCGATTTTTACAGGGGCACGCTTGCGACGATGAGCGATCTTTATGAACGTCCCGAGGTCATATTCCATTTTATGGACAGGAATATTGAATATGTTCTGGAGGACATAACGAAGCAGTCAAAGATCGCTCCCGGAAAATGGGTGTTTATTCCGCTTCACAAGGGCATGGATACATTTCTCTCCGATCGGCAATACAAGGATTTCTACTGGAAATACCTCCAGAGAATGATAAACCACATAATTGATGCCGGCATGGTTCCGCATGTTTATACCGAGGGGCCGTATAACTCAAGGATCAGGCATCTTGCTGAGGTTCCAAAGGGCAAGGTGGTTTACAGTTTTGAAAAAGTCGATCCGGAATGCGTTAAGCGGGAACTCGGCGATATCGCCTGCATACAGGGCATATTTCCAATATACCTGCTGCACTACGGCACGAAACAGCAGGTAATTGACGAGGCAAAGCGCCTGATTGACATACTGGCGCCCGGCGGCGGATACATATTCTCTACGGACGCCGGATTTGACCACGCCAAACCGGAGAACGTGGAAGCGATGTTTGATACGGTCAAAACTTATGGAAAAAGGTAATAACGCGGCGGTAAACGTATCCGACTGGATTGACGGCAAAAAGTTTAGCGGGTATCAGGTTTCAGTCATTGTTTTGTGCGCGCTGGTTGCGCTTCTTGACGGTTTTGATACGGCGGTCATTTCATTTGTAGCGCCGGAAATCGCCAGAATATGGGATATCGACGCGACCCTGTTTACTCCGGTTTTTTCGATGGGACTGTTTGGTCTCATGCTTGGGGCTTTGATCTTCGGCACGCTTGCCGACAAAATCGGAAGAAAAAACGTCATTATCGCGTCAACATTTATTTTCGGGCTGTTTTCAATTCTGACCGTACTTTCAAACAATCTAACACAGTTGATCCTGTTTCGTTTTCTTACGGGACTCGGCCTTGGCGGAGCGCTGCCGAATATTATCGCGCTTACGGCGGAATACTCGCCCAAAAGATTGCGCGCCACGATGGTATCGCTTACGTTTATCGGCGTTCCCGCCGGAAGCCTGATTGGCGGTTTTATAACCGCCCATATAATTTCATCCCTTGGCTGGAAATCAATTTTTTACCTGGGCGGAATATTGCCCATGCTGCTTGGATTCGTCCTTATATTTGCTCTGCCTGAATCCATCCGGTTTCACGCGGCAAAAGGAGCGAGCTCCGGCAAAGCCATCAGGATTATGCGCAGGATTGATCCCGCTGAAAAGCTTGACGAAAAAGTAAGGCTCATCATCTCCGAACAGAAGGCGGAAGGGTTTACCGTAAAACATCTGTTTGGCGGGAATCGCGCCAGGAATACCCTGCTCCTGTGGATCGTGTTTTTTATGAATCTCCTTGTCATGTATTTCCTGATCAACTGGATGCCAACCGTGCTGAAGGCCGCCGGGTTTCCCATTGAAAAAGCGATTATCGCGTCTACCATGATGCAGTGCGGCGGAATCATTGGAGGAATACTGGCTTCCAGAATCGGGGATCGCGGTAATCCGCGAAAGATTCTTGTCCGGTTTTATTTGCTGGCGGCGGTTTCCGTCGCGGCTATCGGTCTTGCGAACAATCTCGCTTTACTCATGGTCATTATCCTTGTCGCCGGATTTTCCGTCATCGGCTCGCAATTTATCATTAACGGACTGGCGGCAAGCATATATCCGACGAATATTCGTTCCACCGGCGTAGGCTGGGCGCTGGGTATTGGACGGATCGGCTCAATCATCGGCCCGGCAGTGGGGGGAATCATTCTCTCGTTAAAATGGGGCACGGCAGGCATGTATCTGGTCGGCGCGATTCCCGCCGTCTTTGCCGCAATTGCCGTGCTGCTTTTGTCAATAAACAGCCAAAAAGACGGTTAATACTGAAATGATAAACACAATGAAGGACGCTTTTTCCGCTAAGGGGAAAAATGTGCTGATAACCGGCGGCCACGCTGGAATAGGATTGGGCATATCAAGGGCTTTTGCGGAGATGGGCGCCAATATCGCCATTATGGGACGCAGAAAAGAGGAAGGCGAGAAAGCCGCGGCTGAGATCGAAAAGGAATTCGGGGTAAAGGCGCGTTTTTATGCCGGTGATCTTACGGCAAAGGGCGATCCGCCGCGCGTGGTGGAAGAAGCCTTTAATGAGTTCGGCGCCATCGACGTGCTTGTCAACAATTCCGGCCTGGTGCGCTGGTTTGAGTCTATTGAGGCGGACAAAAATGATTTTGCGGATTGGCATGACGTGATTTCGCTCGATATGACGGCCGTTTTCGTAATGTCGGTGTATGCCGCCAAAAAGATGAGGGAGACGGGCGGCGGGGTAATAATCAATATTACGTCAAACGCGGGCGAGATCGTAAACGAACCGCAGACCACTGTAAGTTACAGCGCTTCAAAGGCGGGCGTCAATCATATGACGAGGATGCTGGCGCACGAGTGGGCCCGGTACGGGATAAGGGTGAACGCGGTCGCGCCGGGTTACACCGAGAGCAAACTTGGCGCGGCGCAGGATCCGGAAAGGTACGCAAAGCTCAACGCCTACTGGATGGAGCGGACGCCGACGCGCAGACGCAACAAGCCTGTCGAGATAGCGGCGGCCGTGGTTTATCTGGCTTCGGAGGCGGCCGAGCAGGTGACGGGCGAGATATTGACAATAGACGGCGGGTACAGGCTCGCAAATTAATCAGTGCTTCATTGCCTATAACTTCATTCCGGAAGTTACTATCAAATATGGTTTGCGGCGGATTTTTCTGACCACTGACCACTGATCGCTAACCACTGGCCGCCGTGAGGCGGCTAAATTAAGGAGTTGACTATGTATATCGACATGGCGGCGCATATACTGACGCCGAATTTTGCGGAGAAATATCAGAAACTTGCGCCTGCCGTAAAGGATCGGATTGAATTCCGGACGCCGGCGGTGGCGGATTTAGAGATACGAATGCGGCTCATGAACCGGTATCCGCAGGTGCTTCAGGTGCTGACCATGGCGAATCTGCCGCTGGAGCGGTATGTGGAGAAAAAAGAGGACGCGATCGAGCTGGCGAAAATCGGCAATGATGACTTTGCGGAGATCGTGCTGAAGTATCCCGACAAGTTTATGGGAGCGGCCGCGATCCTGCCGATGAACGACGTGGACGCGGCTTGCGTAGAAGCGGAAAGGGCAGTAAAGGAACTTGATTTGCAGGGCATACAGCTATACACGCGGGTGAACGGGACGCCGCTGGCGGACGAACAATTCCGGCCTTTGTTCAAAATGATGAATGATTTCGGACTGCCTGTCTGGATACATCCGACGCTGAACCCGCAGCTCGACCCGGACAACGATATGTTCAGCTGGGAGTTTGAGCTGACGAGCTGTATGCACAAGCTTGTGGTGGCGGGGATATTCAGGGAGTTTCCGGATATTAAAATAATCATACACCACGCGGGAGCGATGGTTCCTTTCTATCGGGGGCGGGTGAAATATACACTGAACCTATATCCGCTGCCGTACAGGGGATTGTCGGATGATTTCAGGA
>JAIRVC010000107.1 GCA_031254095.1 Acidobacteriota bacterium | reverse complement strand
AAGGGCTGGCCGCCTGCGTCAAATGCCATGTGACCGGATATGAAAAAGACGACGGGTTTATAGACTACGAACTGACTCCGGAAATGGCCGGCGTGCAGTGCGAAGCCTGCCACGGCCCGGGCGGAAAACATATTTCGAATCCTATGGGTGAAAAACCGGTGCGGACGCCCGGGGAAAAGTTGTGCCGCGAATGCCATACCCAGGGGCAGGATCCCGGCTTTAATTACGAGGAAAAGGCTAAGTTGTCGCACGCTAAGAAATAATACGGGAAGCGACAAGGAAAGGAATTTTGATTTTATGAAACAGGGAAAAATTGCTGCAAAAGCGCTCTTTTTGACCGGAGCGTTCATTTTCGTCATATCCGCGGCATACGGCGCGACGCTTACGGCTACACCTGATCATGCCGAATTCGGAACCATCGACGAAGGAGTCAACGCCGCCGTAACAGTCGTTATAGAAAACAAAGGAAGCTCGCCGGTTGAAATTACCAACGTGCAGACCAGTTGAGCGTGTACGGAGGCTGTGCTTGGAAAGCACGCATTGGCTGCCGGTGAAAAAACGGAATTAACGGTCACTTATCTGACGCAGGGACGGCCGGGGCCGTTCGACAAAAGCGTTATTTTTTCGACCAATATCCCCGGGGAGGAAAAAATTGAAATTTTTAAACTCAGCGGAGACGTTCGTGAAGCTCCCGGCGCAAAAATCGCCGTCGCGCCCCGCCGGGTCGTAATAGAAGGCAATGATTTGAACACCGGAAAGAAGCAGGTTTTTTCGATGAAAAACGAAGGTTCGCTTCCGCTCGTCATTAAAAACATGCGTTCGAAAGACGGCAAAAACGTTTATTTTGACAGCGGAAAAGATGGCGACATCGCCATTGAGCCGGGAAAAGAGCTGGATGTTGAGCTGCAATTAAAAGGCAGGGCCGATGTAGACGGGAACAGGGAGCTGATCCTTGTCGATTCCAACGCAATTAATGCGGGCAGCGCAGGGCTTTTTCTGATGATTCAGTACGGCGAGTAGGGAAGCGCTGATTAATCCGTATATTTTATGGCGATTCGCCCGCGCGGACATTTATTCAGCTATTCAGCATTTCTTTAATGCGGCTGGTTGCGTGATCCGATAAGCAAGTGGGCAATTGGAAAACCCAGGGAGCGCCGGTGTCCACGCCGGCAATCATGCGAGCGTTTCACCCGCGTTCCCGGACGGAAGGTTTTGCGTTTGCCTCCGATATTGTTCGGTAAATATTAAATTTGAACGTTGATCTATTTCAATCGTTTATGGAAACACTGATTAATTGCCTGAGCGGGCGAATTGCCAAATTGTTTACGTTGCGCGGTGCTCGTAACCTCAACATATTTCTGTATATGCCTCGGTTCCTCGGCTCCGTGCGCCCAGTACAATATCCCGCACAGACAATTAATCAACGTTTCCTTATGTGGTTCTGATGGTTCGGCGGCTATATGGAGTGATAAGTACATGTCGGAAGTTCCTGAAATTTCCAGTTTGGAAACCAATTTGCGTGATGCAGTCAAGGAAGTGTTGGGAACCACTTTCAGTGCCAGTCCTGAGTTTACTGAACCCGAAAAATCGTCCAAAGGCGTGTCGGCAATTATCGGAATCAGCGACGGTATATCAGGATTTCTAGCTGTTCACGTGGCTCCTGAAAATGCCTGCAAGATTGCGGGAGCAATGCTGGGCGATACATACACGGAGGTGGATGATATTGTCTGCGACGCTCTTGGCGAGTTGGCAAATATGTTTGGCGGAAGTCTGAAAAAATTCGCAAGCACCCATGGCGAACCATTCAAAATATCGGTTCCTACGATAGTCCGTGGAAAAGATTATGAAACACATGCGGCCAAAGACGCAAAGCAGGTGCTTTTAGGCCTCAACTCGGCTCCGGCGAATTTTACGATGCAGCTTGTTGTATATTCGCATGCATAAAATGCTGAATAATTAACTCTTCCTTGAGAAAAAAGGATTTTGGATATGAGTAAGAAAGTATTGACCGTTGACGATAGCAAAACCGTGAGGATTATCGTTAAAAAACATCTCTCGGCGTTCGGCGTTGAAATTCTTGAAGCTGAAAACGGAGAAATAGGCGTGGCTCAGGCGAAGGAAGGGATGCCCGATCTCATTCTTCTTGATTACAACATGCCTGTAATGGATGGCCATCAAACCCTGCTTGCGCTGAAGGAAGATCCGTCCACCAATCCGATTCCCGTGATCATGCTGACTACGGAAACTGTTCAGGAAACGGTGTTGAAGCTCGTTAAAGTGGGCCTCAAGGATTTCATCGCAAAACCTTTTACCCGTGAGATACTGCTGAAAAAAGTCAATTCAATTTTGTCGATTTACGAAGGCGACGAACCGCCGACGGTGGAGAACATGCCGACGATCGCCGCGGCGCTGCCGCACCCTCCGGGAGGCGAGGGGAAAACCGTAATTCTCGCGGTTGACGACAAGGTGAACATACTGAAAAATCTCGCGGAATTCCTGGGCGACACTTATTTTGTGATCCAGTGCGAAACCGGCGCCGCGGCCGAAGAAGCCATGGGGAAATATCATTTTGACTACTTTTTCCTTGATGTGACTATGCCTGACAAAAATTGGGCGGACATATACGGTTCCTATCAAAGCATCAAAAAAGACACGTCAAGCCCCAAAAAGACTGTCATCATGACGCTGCGTACCGCCGAAGCGGATATCGCCAAAGCCGCGAATTTCGGAATTCAGGTAACATTATACAAGCCGTTTACGGCTATGGATGTTGCGGGCGCGATTGAAAATCTGCAGATGCTGGCATCGGGTAAAAAGCTGCCATGGCTTGAACGAAGCGGCAATGTTCGAATACTCCATTGTCCTGGCAACAAAAATCCTAAATACAACTCCTTCATTACCGCGCTCAAGACCGAGATTGTGCAGGAAGTCGAGGGAATGGCGGAAGAAGGTTTGACCGAGCTTGTCGTTGATCTGGGCGAAGGATTTATTTCCGGCGTGAATATAGCGCAGAAGTTTATTGACTTCATCAATTTCACCGCAAAGCTGAAGCTCAACATCCGGCTTGTTGTGGAATCGGCGCAGGCGCGCGAATCGGCAAAAAGCATCTCGGAGATTGCGCATTTGCCGACAGATACATCTCTGGAATTTGCGTTAAAGGCTTTCGCGGAAAAGTAATTTTGTTGCGGGGGCGGTCGCTCGCGGTCGCCCCTGCCGGCGTTTTTAAAATCTCAATATTTCATCTTCGGTAACTATACAATTCACTCGAACATCGTGTTTTTCTCGTGGAACGCGCTGAACCAGCATTTTTTTTCTGGCGATGCCGCAAGCGAACGCGCGGGTGGAAACGATGTATCTGTCATAGTGTCCCGCGCCGTGCCCGAGTCTGTAACCTTCAATGTCGAATGCCACCGAAGGAACAACAATGAAATCCAGCTCATCCGGACTAATAGCGGGCGCGGATTCGGCCGGTTCAGGAATGCCTATCCGGTTTGGCGTCAGTTCGTCAAACCCTCCGATTTTCCGCGCCGTCATGACGCCTTTAGGATAAACCCTGGGAAGCGCGACGGTTTTTCCAATATCGAACGCGCGGCGAATCATTTCATGGGTGTCCGGTTCACTCCAGATGCTGTAAAAAAACAAAATTTTTTCGGCGTTTTGGAACTCCTTGAGACTGAAAAGATTGCTGACGATTCCGGCGTTGCTTTCCGCGATATAGTTTTTTGGAAGGGCGGCTTCACGCGCCATCCATTGTTTTCGTAAGTTCACTTTTTCTATCATTCCGGCAAATCTCCAATCGCAACCGCGAAGCATATCATGGCGCGGCTTTTTTTCATGCAATAACCCTGTTTTGTGCAGGGCGAATGAGTTGTTCTTGAAGAAACTTTGTATTATGCTGGGCCTGCCCCTGTCGTCCTGCAATCGAAGGAGAATTATGAGGGCCCCTCAATAGAAGGCTTTCATATCGTACATGCGATGCGGGAAATGAAGGAATATTTTATGTAATGTTCGAAAGACTGTCGTTTGTTGTGAGATTAAACCAGTTCCAGTTAAGGAGGAAATATGCGCAAATCAAAGCCGGTTGCGGCGGCGATGCTTCTAATCGTTATAGTTGCATGTGCCGCCATGACCGCCTGTACGCCTGCGGCGCAAAGCGCGGCGGAGTACGAAGTCATGAATCCGTGGGCGGACGTGGATCCGATTCCCCTGAGAGGAATTTCCCCGAGAATTGACACTTTGGAAGGGAAAAAGGTCGGAGTATTCGCCAATTTCAAACGGTCAGCCGTGCCTCAGGCGAGAATGGTGGAAAGGAAACTCAAGGAGAAATTCCCAACCATTCAGACTGATCTGTATCATTCGAGAGAAGCCAACGTCAACGAAGCGGAAACGGCAAACCGGGAAAAGTTCATCGCCTGGATCAAAAGCGTTGATGCCGTGGTCGCTACGGTGGGCGATTGAGGGTCCTGCACAAAGTTCCTCGCCTACAATGGCATAGAGGTCGAGGATCTTGGCAAGCCGGTCGTGTTACGGGCACATTACGGATTTGTAACTGACGCCCATTCCGCCGCATCGGGAAAAGGAATGCCCGGCGTAAGAGTTATAGGAACAACCATAGCGTGCGAGTCAACAGTTGAAGCGGATATAGAATCCGGCATAAATGGCGCGCTGGACGATATTATCGCGGCGCTGACGAAGCCATTGACCGCGGAGGAGTCTTCGCCGCAGCCCAAGACAGAACCTGAACCAAGGCTCGCGTTTAAAGGCAGTTATCAGGACGTGAATAATTTCTTTTACCGGAAAGGCTGGGGCGACGGTCTGCCCGTTTCGCCGCCGACCGAGGCAGCTGTCGCCGAAATGCTGACGGGAACCGATCTTCCGTCGGATCATATTGTGGCAAAGCTCATACCGCGCGGCGGGAAGGCAACGGTAGAGAAGATTGCCGTCAACGCAGTTATGGCGGGAGCGCTTCCCGTCCACATGCCGGTAATTATCGCGGCGGTCGAAGCGTTGTCGGACGAAGGAACCCGGTTTGATACTTTTGAGGTCAGCACGGGTTCATGGGCGCCGTTCTTTTTGATCAACGGCCCCGTGCGTTCGGATATCCACATCAATGTCAGTTCCGGCGCTCTGAGTCCTGGCAATATCGCCAACGCCGCCATCGGGCGCGCGGTGGGCTTGATAGTTAAGAACATTGGCGGGGCGAGAAAAGCGGTGGAAGACATGGGCACGCTGGGGAACCCCGGCAAATGGTCGCTTGTTCTTGGAGAGAATGAGGAAGAAAGCCCCTGGGATCCTTACCATGTCGATAACGGTTATAAGAAAGAAGACAGCGTTATTACGGTGTTCTTCCCTAACCGGTATGCGCAGACCATTCCGGCCCAGACGCACGCGGAAGGAATAGCTGCGAGCGTTGCCGGCATGATACCGGGATCGCTGTCGGCGCTGATTGTAATTCCTGATCACGCCAAGATTCTTGCGTCTGAAGGCTGGAGCAAGCAACGTGTCAAGGATTTCATCATAAAGCAGAATTCAGGTCTGACCGCGTCCGGCATTGTGGACAGTTCCCCGAGTAGACGGCTGCAAGATGAAGATTTCATACTCATAGTTGCCGGCGGCCCTGGAGTGTGGCACGGATTGCTGCAAAGCGCTGGCGGATTCAAAAACAGCTTCGTCAGCAAAAAGATTACGCTGCCCAAAAACTGGGATCAGATGGTCGCAAAGTACAAAAACATGGTTCCTAACTATGTGAGGTACTAAGGAAACGTAGATTAATTGCCTGCGCGGGGTTCGTAACCTCAACATATTTCTATATATGCCTCGGTTCCGGCTCCGCGCGGACAATTAACCGGCGTTTCCTTAAACCCGGTTTCCGGATTTATACGCGCCGCCGTCATATTCCGGATTTGTAACGACGGAAAAATGAAAGATCGGCCTTCTTACCTCCAGAATGCGCAGAGGGTTGTGTTTGGTTCCGCCCGGCACAAAAACCATAGTCGATCGCGTAAGACGATGAGCTTCCCCGTTGATTGATAATTCGATTACGCCGCCAAGATCATATGGGTCGTCAGGGTTTGAACCGTAAAACCCGATGAGTTCGTCGTGGTCATGCGCGTGTTCCATCAGGAATGGCCCGCTCTCCGGCGCCGCGATATACCAGGCTGTGTTCATCTGGAACGCGCCCGGTACGACGTTTCCGTCAATCCATAGAATACGATTGGCAAAACTCCGGTACATCTCGCGAAACTCCGGAGTTTTCAGGCTTTCGGGCTCCTGAAGCTCCTGAATAAAATATTTGCCGTATGCTCCGCCATTGTTGTTGTCGTAAGTCATCTTCCTGTCTCCCTATTCTTCAGGCAAATCCCATTTTGCAAATTGCCAGTACGGCGCGCTGACGCGCTCACGGTAAGCCTTCATATCGACGCCATTCCAGTCGTAAAACCCTTTGCGCGATTCCGCGGCAGTGCCGAGATCGCCGCGCGCGATACGGTCCGTAATCGCGGCCGGCGCTTTTCCGATGTTGCTTAATGTCGGAAATATCGCGTTGCATCCGGCAATGTTGAGTTTCAGGCCGCCGCTGTCGAAGTGCTCAAAAATGCCGATTGACGTATAGCGCGGACAGAAGCTGTAGTTCAGGCACATATCGACGTCTTTGGGATCGCAGATGCCGCTTTCTACGAGGTTTAGCGCTTCGCGCCACAGCGCGAACTGAAGACGGTTGCCGATAAAGCCCGGCGCGGGCTTTTTCAGAACCACCGGCTTGCGATCCAGTGATTCAAGCAGTTCGCACGCGAATTCTAGTACGCCCGGAGCGGTAAACGCGCCGCCGCACAGCTCAAAATACGGCACCATATGAGCCGGGTTGAACGGATGCGTAATAATGATGCGGTCTTTCAGCTTTGCCGCCTTTTCGGCAAGTTTGTCCGGGACGAATGAAGAACTGACCGAACAGACCGCGCGAACTTCCGGACAGGCGGTTTCAAGGCGTGTAAAGATTTCATGTTTCAGATCAATGTCTTCCGTTACGCACTCGAAAACCACATCGCAGTCCGCAAGCGCGCCGTAGTCAGTTGTAAAACCGAGATATCTTTTGCAGATATCGAGCTGGTTTTCGGGCATAAGGCCATGCTCAATCATCTGCCTGAAATAATCCTCATATGACTTTTCATATTCCGGAATTTTTTCAGGGCGGCGGACGACGCAGGTGGTGCGGTAACCGTGCCCGGTCGTCAGTACCGCCATACTGTCGCCGATCATTCCCATGCC
>JAIRVC010000058.1 GCA_031254095.1 Acidobacteriota bacterium | reverse complement strand
TGCCGAAATCCTTCGCATAAAATCAACTATATACATATCCAGGGCGAGCGCATTAAAAAATATAAAACACCTCAACTCAGCGCCGACGCTTCCATGTCAACGATCCGCTAAACTTTTAATGCGCTCGCCGTGTATACATATCACAGCGATGCGTTTCATTCATATGTTATTGTTACAGGGCAACGCTTATTGAATTTTTGAACCCGAAATACGTTGCCGCCGTCGAAATATCGTTGGTAAAACCGGCGAATCGGGATATTAGGAAACGCTGATTAATTGCCTGCGCGGGATGAAGTGCGAGGCGCACGGAGCGCAGAAACCGAGGCATATATCAACGATATGTTGAGGTTACGAGCACCGCGCAACGAAGCAATTCGCCCGCTCAGGCACTTAATCAGTGTTTCCTTAGGATAAACGGGAGGTGCAGTAAGACATGAAGCGTATAAAAAGAATTTTTCATATAAGCGCCATTATTGCCGCAGCCTGTGTTTTGACGCATATCCCGGCGCAGGCGTTGGAATCGGGAAGCTACCGGCTGCTTTCCGTTTCGGTAACTGAAAAACTGGTTCTCGTCTCGCGCATTCCCGATCAGAAAAAATTTCTTTTGGACGCCGCCGATGTGAAAATCACCATAAACGACAATCCGGGGGAATTAAACGATATTGCTTTGTTTACCGTCGTTCAGCTACAGATGGATCTGAGCAAAAAGAAAAGAAAAGGCGTCAATATTGACGGACAAGTCCGGGAAATAGCCATTTCCGATCCTGCCGGAAAATAAATCAAAGGAGTTAATAATTTGAAAAGAGTTTTTTTGTTCATTGCAACCAACATGGCAGTCATGATTGTGCTGTCGGTGATTTGCGGAATATTCGGGATTAACCAGTATCTAACCGCCAACGGATTAAACCTGGGAATGCTGCTGGCGATGTCCGCCGTGTTCGGCTTCGGCGGGTCGCTGATTTCGCTGATGCTGTCAAAATTTATTGCGAAACACTCCGTAAGCGCCAAAGTCATAAATCCGCAGGCGCCGAACGGCGAAACCGAAGCGTGGCTGCTGCGCACGGTCGAACGGCTGTCCAATCAGGCTGGAATCGCCATGCCGGAAGTCGCCATATATGAAGGCGCTCCAAACGCCTTCGCTACCGGCGCGCGGCGCAACGCGGCGCTTGTCGCGGTATCCACCGGCCTGTTGCGCGGCATGACCCGCGAAGAAGTCGAGGCCGTACTGGGACATGAAGTGGCGCATGTGGCAAACGGCGACATGGTAACTTTGACGCTGATTCAGGGCGTACTGAACACTTTCGTATTTTTCCTCTCGCGGGTAATCGGATACGTTGTAGACACCGCCATGTCCGGCAACAATGAAAGACGCCGGGGAAACGGAATTGGCTACATGATCACCGTAATCGTCTGCCAGATTGTGCTTGGCATTCTCGCCAGCATGATAGTCGCGTGGTTTTCCCGCCGGCGCGAATACCGCGCCGATGCCGGCAGCTCGGATTATCTTGGATCGCACCGAAAAATGGCCGCGGCGCTGCGCCGTCTTGGCGGCATGTCCAGTCAGCCATTGCCGGACAGCATGAAGGCGATGGGCATTTCCGGCGGAAAGCTGTCTTCGCTCTTCGCGACGCACCCGTCAATTGAAAAACGCATCGCGGCGCTGGAAGGAAGACGATAGCCGCCTCACGGCGGTTTGGGCCGGGCGCGAACCCATGGTCATTCCCATGCAATATCCCGCCTGCTAAAATGCCTTTTCGGGAAACGCAAATCAACAAACAAGCCGCCTCACGGCGGCCAGTGGTCAGTGGTTAGTGATCAGTGGTCAGAAAAATCCGCCGCGAACCATCTTTTTCGGTAACTTCGTATGAAGTTATAGGTAAGGAAAACTGCTATGACATATTCACTTGAATCCGACCCTTTGATTCTGGCGGGGAAATCTTTTCGCTCGCGCCTCCTCGTCGGGACGGGAAAATATCAATCCTTCGCGCTTATGAAGGACGCGCTGGATGCGTCCGGCGCGGAAATTGTCACCGTGGCCGTGCGCCGTGTCAATCTGGACAGGTCGAGCGAATCAATGCTCGATTACATCGACACGAAGCGGTATATGCTCCTGCCGAATACCGCCGGTTGCTACACCGCCGACGAAGCGGTTCGCGCCGCCATGCTGGGACGCGAAGCCGGGCTTTCGGAGTGGGTAAAGCTGGAAGTAATCGGAGACGAAAAAACGCTTTTTCCCGATACCGGCGCCCTGCTTTCAGCCACAAAAACACTGGTAAAGGAAGGGTTTATCGTACTGCCCTATACGAATGACGATCCGATTGTCGCACGCAAGCTCGAAGACGCCGGGGCAGCGGCCGTTATGCCGATGGGCGCGCCGATCGGCTCCGGCATGGGCATAAGAAATCCGGCGAATATAAAGATTATTCTGGAAACCGTTTCAGTGCCGGTTCTGGTGGACGCGGGAGTCGGCACCGCGTCCGACGCTTCAATCGCTATGGAACTTGGCTGCGACGCCGTATTGATGAATACCGCAATCGCCGGGGCGGATGATCCGGTCGCAATGGCGAAAGCCATGAAACTTGCGGTGCAATCGGGACGCATCGCTTCAAAAGCGGGACGCATAGCGCGGAAGCTGTACGCTACGGCAAGCAGTCCTCTTGATGGAATCAGCTTTTAGTGAGAACCCTTAACGTAACGCTGAAAAATCACAGCTACCCTGTCTTTGTCGGGGCGGGAACGCTCGCCAAAAGCGGCGCGCTTCTTGCCGGATGCGGATTCAAGGGCGCGCCGATTGTGATTTCCAATTCCACGGTCATGCGCCTCCACGGGAAAACGCTGCTCGCGGCGCTGGAAAAGGAATTCGGCAAAACCCCTGTAATTAAAATCGGGGACGGCGAGCGATTCAAAAGCCACGAAAGCCTGTTCGGTATATACGACGCCATGTTCAAACTGCGAGCTGGCAGGAGTTCATGGATACTGGCTTTCGGCGGCGGCGTCATCGGCGACATTGCGGGATTCGCCGCGGCTACTTTCATGCGTGGCATTCCTTTCGCGATGATTCCCACGACGCTTCTTTCGCAGGTTGACAGTTCCATCGGCGGCAAAACGGGCGTCAATGTTCCGCAGGGAAAAAACCTGATAGGCGCGTTTCATCAGCCGTCCGCGGTTATCGCCGATACGGAAGTCCTTAAAACATTGCCTGCGCGCGAGCTGGCCTCCGGCCTTTACGAAGTCATAAAATACGGCGCTATCGCGTCAAAGAGCCTGCTCGGGTACATTGAAAAACGTCTGCCGGAAATTTTGAAGTGCGGCGCGCGCGAGCTTGAACATATCATAATGGAATCGGCGCAAATCAAGGCCGACGTTGTCGCGCTGGACGAAAAAGAGACAGGCCCGCGCGCCATCCTTAATTACGGTCATACCATTGGCCACGCTTTTGAAGCGGCCACACATTACCGGAAATTCAAGCACGGCGAAGGTGTAGCTTGGGGGATGATCGCCGCGCTGCGATACGGCAGAGAAGTCGGCCTTTTGAAAGAAACTGAGGCTGACCGGCTGATCAAGCTTATTCGCGGCGCGGGCAAATTGCCGCCGGTCAAAGGCATCCGTTTTGACGACATCTGGAACGCCCTGATGCTTGACAAGAAATTCCAGCATGGGGACATAAGGATGATACTGCTGAATAAGCCCGGAAAAGCCGCAATTTATAACGGCATTGAAAAAGACTCGCTTTGTGGTTTCCTGAAAAAATTTCTCGCAGAAAGCCTATAGGCATGAGCGGTCTTGATTTTTCCATCCCATACAACAACGATCCCGAAAACCTCAGCGAGATATTCCGCCTGAAAGAACACAACGGGAATCGCATACGGGAGATTTATCTTTCCGGCCCGCAGGAGTTTTCGGGCGCCGGACGCATTGCGCCGGAATTGAGCTTCGACGAATTTGCCCGGATCGCGCGCTCAATTCACGATCAGGGAATCCGGGTGAATCTGCTCCTGAACTCTATCTGCGAAGGAAGCGACTGGTATTCGCCGGGAGTTTTAAATTCCACAATGGAATATCTGCGCCGTGCGCACGAGGATCATGGAGTTGAAGCGGTTACGATCGCGAATCCTCTCTACGTTCGCGAGGCGCGCAGGCGATTCCCGCGAATCGAGATCACAGTGTCCGTACTCGGCGACGTCGATTGCGTGGAAAAAGCGGTTCTATTCAGAAAAGCCGGGGCGGACGTGATTACGCCGCATGTCGATATCAACCGCGATCTAGCGCTGCTGAAAAAAATCAGGGAGAAGTCGGGCGCGGAAATAAAGCTGATGGTCAACGAAGGCTGTCTTTTCCGCTGCGCTTTCCGTAAATTCCACTTCAACTACATTTCCCACAAATCAAGAAAGCCCGGCACGGGCAAAACGGCGAGCGTGGAAGACAACGTTTTCAGCGCCAACTGTATGCAGCTTTCAAAAAACGATCCGTCTCAAATCCTGAAATCCGCGTGGATTCGTCCCGAAGACGCGTCCCGTTACGGCGAGATCAGCCGCTATTTCAAACTTGTCGGAAGGACAAGTTCCAGCAGTATGCTGCTTCGATCCGTCGAGGCGTACCTTGGCGAGAACTGGGATGGAGACCTGCTGGAATTGATGGCCGGCAATATATACTCGGTCGGCATGTCGCATCTGCTGCATCTGGACAACAAGAGTCTTGACGAAGCCGGTTTTTTTGAAAAGACGGCTTCCTGCGACAAGGAATGCAGCGAATGCGACTACTGCGCCGCGCTGGCCGGAAAACTCATCAGGCGAGGCGTGTTGACTCACGCCAAAATCAAAGATTTCGGTTTTCGCTGAAAAGGCAGGCCGCCGCAAGGCGGCCAGTGGCAGGGCAGATGCATCTAAAAAGCGTGATTTTTGAATACCTTAGCGTTTTGACCTATAATTTTTCAGGATGAATTATTGGTG
>JAIRVC010000379.1 GCA_031254095.1 Acidobacteriota bacterium | reverse complement strand
GCCGGAATATTCAATTGGAAGGTTCTGGGGCGGCCGAATGGTTAAATGGTTAAAAAGATGGAGGTTCCGCGCTAAATGAACAGGTAGTCTCCTGGCTTTTGCCGGGGACTTACATGTTCATTTATACTTCGCGGGCGGCGAGGAATGCCGAGCCGATGGCATCCACTCTCAGACCGGGTTTACAGCAATCGCCGACGGCGTAGACTTCCGGAACAAGCGTTTTAAGTTTTTCCAGAAGGCTGGCGTTTGGCAAAAGAGGCGGCGCGGGTATCACCGTATCGGCTTCCAATTCCATTTTTTTGCCTTCTCGCGTGATAATAACAAGCCCGCGGTCGTTGATCTCAACGTATTCCCTGACGCCGGAAATCATCGGGAGGCTTTTTTCCTCGAACCAGCGAAACAGCTGCTCTTTCATCGCAAGCGTCAGGCCGTCGCCCAATAGTTCAGCCTGATCGACAAGCGTTACATCCCGGCCGCGCTTCATAAGAAATTCCGCCAGTTCGCACCCTTGTACCGCGCCGCCTATGACGACGGCCTTTTTGCCTATAGGCATATAGAACCGGGACAGGCTGCGTAAAGTTTCCGGGCTGAAAAACCGCGAAAAGAACTTGAGCCTCAAATGCAGTTCCGCGCCGCTGACAACGTTGGAACGGTTAATCCCCTTAATATTCAAAACGTCTGGAAGCCCGCCTGCCGCAAGAAAAACAGCGTCCGGTTTTGCGGCTTCAATTATTGACGCGTCCGCCTCGCGGCCCAATTCCACGCGGACTCCAAGTTTTTCAAGTTGGCATTCAAAATATCGGATAAGGTCGGGAAGGTTTTCAGGATGCGAACCCTTGACCATGGCGGCCAGCGGCAGCAAGCCGCCCGGTCTGGCGGATTTTTCAAAGAGCGTCACGCGATGCCCGCGCAGCGCCGACACGCGCGCGGCTTCCATGCCCGCGGGGCCGCCGCCGACAACGACGATATTTTTCTTTTTTTCCGCTTTGGCAACCTTTGTATAAACCGTGCCGGAAAGCCCGTTGACGCGGCAGCGTCCCGCGCCGCCCAGGCAGAAATTGCACGCGGTGCAGGGAGCGATGTCTTCCGGATGTCCGGCAGCCAGTTTGTTCGGCAATTCCGGGTCGGCGTGCAGGCGGCGGTTCATGGCGATAAAATCAGCCATGCCCTGCCGCAGAACAAATTCGCCAAGATCGGCGTCCATTCTTCCCACGACCATGACCGGTACGGAAACAGCTTCTTTGCAGCCCGCCGCCAGCCTGATATTCGCGCCCGCGCCGAGGCGGCTGGCGTCATACTCTTTCGGGAACTTTTCCAAAGGCAGCGGAGGCTCCGGGTAAAACAGCAGATCCGGCAGAAATCCCGCGACATGCCGTCCAATCCAGTGACTGCGCACCTGTATCGCGTCCGCGCCCGCTTCCTCGGCCAGGCGCGCGGCCTTTAGGCTGTCCTCATGGGAAAAACAGTTGTCCGCGCCAATCGCCAGTCCGATTTCAACGCCGTTCAGAATTATCGAAACGGGGAAATCGCTTCCTGCCCGGTTTTTCATCGCCCGGATTACTTCGGTCAGAAAACGCGCCCGGTTTTCCAGACGCCCGCCGTATTCATCTTCCCTTTTGTTCCAGAACGGCGAAAGGAAGCTCTGAAACAGGTGGCTGCTTGCCGCGTTGATGTCTATTCCGTCAAAGCCCGCTTTACGGGCGCGCAGGGCGGCATTGGCGAATTTCTCAACGATGCCCGCGATCTCGGAAACCGTAAGCGGCCTCGGTTCTTCGTTGTGGTGGTCGTATGGATTTTCCATCCAGACATTTGAAGCGGCGACAGGCGGGCCGGGATATGTAGGATTTTGCTCCCTTCCCCAATGCACCTGCCAGGGGCCATCGTGATTCGTGGAAAGAAACGTCGGACAGCCGTGTTTGTGTATGACTTCCGCCAGCTCGCATAAGCCCGGAAGAAATTTATCGTCGTCAATCCGGTAACGGTTCCTGTAGCGCGCGCCCCACGGATAATCGACAGTGACCGCCTCCACGATCAGGAGTCCGACGCCGCCCTGGGCGAACCGCTCGTAAAAGGATTTGACCTCTTCCCTCATGTGGACGTCGTCTTCGTGCCACATAAGCATTCCAGCGCCCGATTTTACTATCCGGTTTCGTGTTTTAACCGCGCCGATGCGTCTGGGTTCAAGTATCTTTTCGTATGATTTTTGCCGCGCCATAACCGGCCTCCTCCAGCCCGGATATTTCATAGTATTTGGGTGTAGACAGCGAAGGAATTGTTATGAAAGCCGCCTGAAAAAGCAACATGTTTCATGGATATAACAGGTTGGTTTACCCGTTGGTTTGTGGTAAAAAGAAACGCCGATTAAACGGCATCAAAAAAGGGAGATTATCCATGCGGTTGATTACTCGTTCAGATTTCGACGGCCTTGTTTGCGGCATACTTTTAATGGAAAAAGGAATTATCGACAGCTGGAAATTCGTTCATCCAAAGGATCTGCAGGATGGTCTGTTTATACCCAATTCGGATGACGTTCTGGCCAACGTTCCGTATGTTCCGGGATGCGGCATGTGGTTTGACCACCATGTCAGCGAAAAAGAACGTGTCGGCTGGACCCAGGACGTGAAGGGCGAATCCCGTCTGGCGCCTTCCGCCGCGCGCATAATTTATGATTATTACGGCGGCGCCAACGGGTTTCCAAAACATTTCGACTCCCTGATTGAGGGTGTCGACAAGGTTGATTCCGGCGATTTGACCGTCGACGAATTATTGAATCCCACAGGCTGGATATTGCTTGGTTTTATCTCCGATCCGCGCACGGGACTCGGCCGCTTCCGGAATTTCCGCATCAGCAACCTGCAATTAATGGAAGAGCTGATGACCCATTGCCGTCACAACACTATAGACGAAATACTGAACATGCCGGATGTCAAAGAGCGCGTAGCCCTGTATCACGAACAGAATAAACTGTTCAAAAACATGATTATCGCCAACACCAGAATAGACGGCAACGTCATCATTACCGATCTGCGCGACGTTTCCCCGATCTACACAGGCAACAGGTTTCTCATTTACAGCATGTTTCCGGAGCAGAATATTTCCTGCTGGATCGTTGACGGCCGCGCTAAAGTCAATGTCTCTATTGCCTGCGGATACAGCATTATAAATCGCACGGCTAAAACACATGTAGGACGGCTTATGCTCAAGTACGGTGGCGGCGGTCATGAACGTGTCGGCACCTGCCAGGTGGATTACAATGCCGCGGATAAAGTGCTGGGTGAAATCGTCGCTCAGATGAAGGCCGACGGTTAGGGAAGCGCTGATTAATTATTCCCTCACGAACTTTGCCGGGTTATACTTCCACACGGATATTTCAGACGGGTTTATTGTAAGGCGGCGCGAATGAAACAATGAAACGACGGTTGCCGCTCGCGCCGCGGCATCAGGGTTCCGTAATATCAGGGACGGGTTTCCGGGAAAAATCGTGAACGAAAAGATATTTAAAATCGTTCCCCTTGGAGGGCTGGGGGAATTCGGCATGAATATGATGGCCGTCGGCTATGATCGTGACATCATTGTCGTAGACGCCGGTCTTATGTTCCCGCGCGAGGATCTGCTCGGAGTGGACTTTGTCATTCCCGACTTCCAGTATCTTCTCGAAAACCGTGAGAAAGTGCGCGCAATCTTTCTCACGCACGGCCACGAAGACCATGTCGGCGCGCTCCCCTACCTGCTCAAAGACCTTGCCGTTCCCGTTTACGCTACGCCCCTGACGCTGGGTTTCGCGCAGGGACGGCTTGAGGAAAACGGCGTTCTCGACGAAGCGGAGCTTATCGATGTAGAGGCTCGCGACACATGGGACTTCGGCGATCTGCATGTGGAGGTCATCCACATGACTCACAGCATCGCGGACAGCATCGGCCTTGCGATTACATCTCCCGCCGGAACCATAATCATGACGGGCGATTATAAGCTCGACTCCGCCCCCGTAGACCAGCGCCCGACCGATTACGCGCGCCTCTCGCATTACGGCGAACAAGGAGTGCTGGCGCTTTTCGGCGACAGCACAAACAGCGAGTATCCGGGCTTTACGGAGTCCGAAACATATGTCAGGAAAAATCTTGAAACGATCTTTCACGCAAGCCGCCGGAAAATCGTGGTCGCGTGCTTCGCGTCGAGCATTCACCGGATACAGATAGTCCTGAATCTGGCGCGTGATTTTGGAAGGCGCGTGATTTTACTGGGCCGAAGCATGAAGCAAAACATATCCATTGCGTCGGATCTTGGCTATCTGGATATCCCCCCCGGCGTTCTTGCCGACGCGTCCGAGGCGCGCGCGATACCGGACAATGAACTGATCGTTCTCAGCACCGGCAGTCAGGGAGAGCCGTTGGCCGCGCTGACGCGGCTGGCCTTCGGCAAGCAAAAGGGCATAAGCGTGAAAGACGGCGATTCGGTCGTTATAAGCGCCCGCGTAATTCCGGGCAACGAATTGCGCGTCTCCCGGCTGATCAATCTCTTTTGCCGCCACGGCGCGCGGGTGTATGAGGGAAGCCGCCACGGCATACACGTCTCGGGGCACGCCAGCCAGGAAGAACTGAAAATCATGCTTAACCTGACAAGGCCTCGGTACTTCATGCCAATTCACGGGGAATACCGGCAGCTTAAAGCGCACGCCATGCTTGCGGAAGAAACCGGCATCCCTAAAGACAGGATTCTGATCGCGGAAACCGGCGACATAATTTATCTCGGAGAGAATACAATCAGGGTGGACGGCAAAGCCCCCGTTGGGCGGCGGCTGATTGACGCGGGAGGAATCGCCGAGCTGGATGAAGACGTAATCGGCGACCGGCAGCGTCTTTCCGTGCAGGGCGTGGTGCTGGCGGTAGTCGTCGTGGACAAATCAACCGGCGGCATTAAGGGCGTGCCGGAAATTGCGATACGCGGGCATGTCCAGGGAAGCGAGGAAATCGACTTTCTCGCGGAAGCCCGGCGAGCTATCGTCAATACGTTTGAGGAATGCACACTGGAAGAGCGCGCGGATTCCGGAATGCTGACGGAAAATATCCGCGCGGCGCTTAAACGCTATTTTCGCAAAGGCGCCGGTACACGGCCAATG
>JAIRVC010000368.1 GCA_031254095.1 Acidobacteriota bacterium | reverse complement strand
ATCCGCCCCTGCGATATAACGCACCGCGTCTATTCCGTGAATGGCAGTAGTAAAAAATTCTGAATCTTTCCGGTTATAGCGGAAAAAATCACAGCCGATATACTGGATTTCTTTTGGACTGTAATTTTCCTTCAGCTCCTGTCCGTTGACGTAGACCGTGCGGCCGATCATTTCCACCGTATCGCCCGGCATTCCGATCAGCCTTTTGACATAAGCCATATCGGGGTCATTAGGATATTTGAAAACAATGATGTCGCCGTGCTTCGGCGTTCGGTATGGAAGCAGTTTCCCCAGTAAACCGGGTTTTATTCCGTAAACGAATTTGTTGACCAGCAGATGATCGCCTATCAACAGCGTGGATTTCATGGAGCCGGTCGGAATTTTAAACGCCTGAACGACGAACGTGGTGGCGAAAAGGGCTATAATTGCGACTGTGACGGCGGATTCAAAATATTCCCGGATCGTCGATTTACGAAATTCCAAAACTCATTCCTCCTGCTGATAATTCAGCTACTGATCACTAACCACTGATCACTGACCACTAGCCGCCGTGAGGCGGCTGCCTCGGAGCGTTTTTTGCGTTGTCCCAGTAAGGCGAAAGCTTGCGCAGATTCGCCACCACCGAGGGCAGAACTTCAAGAACATAATCAATGTCTTCGTCGGTATTATACCGGCTCAGGCTGAAACGCAGCGAACCGTGAATCGCGGTAAAGGGAACTTTCATGGCTCGCAGGACATGCGACGGCTCCAGCGATCCAGACGTGCAGGCAGAACCGCTTGAGGCGCAGATGCCGTGGCCGCTGAGCTGAAACAACATCCCTTCTCCTTCTATGTAATGAAAGGAAATGTTCAGGGTGTTCGGCAGCCGCGCCGCGCCTTTGCCGCTGACCTGCGAAGAAGGGATTTTTTCCAGCAGCGATTTTTCAAGCCGGTCGCGCAGATGTCCGATACGCGCCTCGTCCTCTTTCATGTGTTCCATGGCCAGGCAGAGCGCTTTGCTGATGCCGATAATGTATGGAACATTTTCAGTTCCCGCGCGCCGGCCTTCGGCCTGGTGTCCGCCGAAAAGATACGGCCTCGCGCGCGTTCCGCGACGCAGAAAAAGGACGCCAACTCCTTTGGGAGCGTGCAGCTTGTGGCCTGAAAACGAAAGCATATCCACGTAAGGCAAACCGTTTACAAGATTAATCGGCAGTTTGCCGACCGTCTGCGTCGCGTCGGTATGGAAAATGATCGACGGATCGGTCTGTTTTGTTATGCGCGAGAGCTGGTCTATGGGAAATACGACGCCGGTTTCGTTATTTGCGTGCATAATCGAAACCAGCAGGGTGGCCGGCGAAAGCGCCTGAATGAATTCGCGCATGTTCAGATTGCCGTCGCGATCGACATTCAGCCAGGTGACGCGATAGCCTTCCCGTTCCAGTTCGCGGCATACTTCCAGAACGGCGGGGTGCTCGACCGTCGTGGTGATAATGTGCCTGCGTTCGGGGTTTCCGCGCGCAGCGCCGAAGATGGCGGCGTTGTTGCTCTCGGTTGCGCAGCCGGTAAAAATGATCTCTTTTGGATCGGTGCAGCCTATGCAGTCCGCGACGTTTTTACGCGCCTCGGCCAGAGCGAGGCCGGTTTTACGCGCCGGTTCGTACATTGAGCTCGGATTAAAATAATCTTCCGTAAAATAGGGAATCATCGCCTCGTAAACTTCAGGAGCGACCCGCGTCGTAGCGTTATTGTCAAGATAGACTATCTTTGCCGTTTCCATTTTTTAATTTTCCTAGACTTCTATGACCCTTATGCGTTCATCCACTTGCTCTTTAAGTATTCGCTCAACCATCAGCTTCATCGTACGCGTTGCGCCGGCGCAGCCTTTGCACGCGCCGCGCATCCCGCAGTAAATGATTGTTTCCTTTATGTCCACTATCTCTATGTCTCCGCCGTCGCGCGCAAGCCCGGGACGCACGAATTCGTCGATCACGCGCTCGACTTTCTTTGCGAACTGGAAAGGGGAAAGTTCCGTTATGTCCGTACGGTGTTCAATAGTCAGCGACGACAGCGGCACCAGCGGCTTTGCCGCCGCGGCCGCCGCCTGCCCGCTCCATACTTCGTCCAGTATGTCCTGCAATCCGCCCGGCACATGGTGGCACGACATGCAGCCTCCGCCGGCCTTGAGCGCGCTTGTAATCTGCGGGATTGTGCGAAGGTTGAGTTCGCGGATCTTTCGTTTCAGATAAGGCTCTGTAATGGAGAAGCATTTGCAGACTACGCGCCCTTCCGCGGTTTCATCGTCGTGAATATTGATTCCCAGCTTTTTCAGATCGACGCCGCGCCGCTGCGCCCAGTTGTAAACGGCGGCTTCAAGCGCCTCCGCTCCCATCACCGAGCAGTGAATCTTCTGTTCGGGCAGTCCCTCAAGATAATCGACGATATCTTTGTTCTGTATTTTCAAGGCCGCGACCGGCGAATAGCTGCCGGATTCGATAATTTCGCAGAGCGCTTCGGACGAGGCGATCGCCGAAGTGCAGCCGAAGGTAAGATAGCGGGCTTCCGTTATTACGTCCTGCACAGGATCGCTCGGATGCCGCTTTACCCTGAATGTGAATCGCATGGCGTCGCCGCAGGCGATGGAACCGTGTTCTCCCACGCCGTCCGGATTTTCTATTTCACCCAAATGCGTACCGGGCTTCCCCTGTACGGCGTCCATAAAAAGCTGCTTGGTTTTTTCGCTGTATTCCCAACCCATGTTGCCGCTCCAAATTTAATATGCGCCTGTCTTAAACGCTGAACTAATAAATATACTGCGTTTGCGCGAAACTGACAATCGGCGTGACCATTTTGCCCAAATGTCAAAAAATTGATCTTGTGACGCAAATAAGTAAAGCCTGTTTTGTTTTTTGGCGATATGGCAATAATTAGCTTGTTAACAGGGAGAAAAGGCAATGAGAAATGATGATTTCGAAATCAAAAAAGAAGTTGTCGATGAATCTGTAAAATTTATTTTAAAAGGCCGCCTGGACGCTATTAATTCAAGCGCGCGTCTGTATCAACTGGAAGACGCGCTTGGCACGGGAAATAAGAATATGATCCTGAACATGACGCTGGTCGAATACATCAGTTCCGCGGGGATAAGGGCGATTCTCAAAACCTACAAGCAGGCGGAAGACGCGGGCGGCAAACTCCGGATTGAGCGTCCGTCTGAAAACGTAAAAAATGTTCTGGGCATGACCGCGCTGGATCAGATGCTTGTACAGTAATGCGCGGGCTGGGGGTTTCTGTAAAAGCCGGGTTAGGTGGTTGGCGCGTATGCACTCGCTGAGGACGAAAATATTAACCATAGTGCTCGCCTTTCTTGCCTTTATTGGAGCGGCGTTCGTCTTGTACTCAATGGTGACGACCATGAATTACAAGCGCTTGCGCCTTGAAAACACCCAGAGAATTGTCGATTTTGAAACAGAAAAGGTAAATAAGGAAATCGCGGAGGTGGAGCGCAGCGCCATCACGTTTGCGCTGAATGGTTTTTTATTCTACACATCACAATCCTACGATGTAGGCATAACCTCGGTGCTTGAGTATATGCGCACCTATCCCGGCGCCGTCGGCGGCGGGTTCTGGTTTGAGCCATACGCCTACAACAAGGGTATTCGCTACATCGGCATGTACGCTTTCTTCGACGAAAAAAGCGGCGGACTGCGCCTCAGCGAGAGTAATGCGGACGATCCCAACGATTACTACAGCAAAAACTGGTATCGCGAACTTGTCGATGCGATTACCCGGCCAAACCAGGTGGCATGGACAAAGCCCTACGTTGATGACTCTGATTCCCTCCGTCTTATGACAACGGCGGGCGCGGGCATTTTTAATGAACGCGGTGAATTGATAGGCGTGTCCACCGTAGACTGGGGCATGGAAGAAATCATTAAAACTCTGTCCGGAGTGAGCCTGACAAAAAACAGTTCCGTGCTGTTGAGCGCGCCCGGGCAGGATTATATTATCTCCGGCACGCGCGCGGACAGCGGCATCGGCGCATCCGTCAAAAGCCTGCCGTATGATATAAACGCTGATTCTTTCGAGCTTGACGGCGTTTCCTACCTGCAATTCGGCAGGTTCATGAATAACGGATGGCTCATGTCCGTGCAAATTCCCGAACGCGAGATATTCGCCGAAATAGAAAGACAAAATAACCGTTTTTCAGTCATCATAGCGCTTTCGTCGATTATTCTGCTGTGCTTTGCGTATTATCTGATCTCCAAGCTGATCAACGCGCCGCTCAGGCGGCTTGCGTCCGACGTTTCCCAGGTGGCGCTCGGCAATCTTGACAAGCGCATAGATCTGTCCTCCAAAGACGAACTGGGTATGCTTGCCCAGACGTTCAACAAAATGACCGCCGAATTGAAAGAGGCGATTGAGGAATACAACCGTGAACGCTCGGAAAAGGAGCGGATCGGCGCGGAGCTGAGGATTGCTAACGAAATACAGGCGAGTATGCTGCCGCATTTTTTTACGGCTTTTTCCGTCAGCTTTGATTTATATGCATCCATGCTCCCGGCAAAAGAAGTCGGCGGCGATTTTTACGATTTCTTTCTGATCGACGAGGACAATCTGGCGGTGGTGGTCGCGGATGTTTCCGGGAAAGGGGTTCCCGCCGCTTTGTTTATGGTCATAACCAAAACCCTGATTAAATACAATGCCTGTTCCGGTAAAAGTCCAAAAGAGGTTCTGGAAACGGTCAACGATATGCTTTGCGAAGGCAACGACGCCTGCATGTTCGTTACGGCTTTTATAGGCTTTTATAATATTCCGGGCGGAAA
>JAIRVC010000367.1 GCA_031254095.1 Acidobacteriota bacterium | reverse complement strand
CAGAAGCCGGACGTCGACCAGATCGACGGCCTGTCGCCGGCGATCTCGATCGAGCAGAAGACGACCTCGAAGAACCCGCGATCCACGGTCGGCACCGTCACCGAGATCTACGACTACATGCGGCTGCTGTTCGCTTCCGTTGGAAAACCGCACTGTCCGGATTGCGGCAAACCCATCGCCTCGCAGAGCCTGGAGCAGATCGTCGATCTGATTCTCCGATATCCTTCCGACGCGCGGGTCATGATCCTTGCGCCGGTTGTGCGCGACCGGAAAGGCGAATTTAAAAAGCTCTTTGAGCAATATCTGAAAAAAGGTTATTTGCGGGCGCGAATCGACGGGAAAATGCTCGGTCTTGAGGACGACATCCGTTTGAGCAAGACAAAAAATCACACCATCGAAGTCGTGGTTGACCGCGTCGTCATAAAAGAAGGTATCCGGCGGCGGCTTGAAACTTCCGTCAAGGCGGCTCTTGATCTGGCGGAAGGACTTGTGACAATTGCCGCGATTGACCTTGAGGAGAGGCTTTTTTCGGAGCGTCAGGCCTGCGCCGATTGCGGCGTCAGCGTGCCGAAGCTCGAACCACGGTCGTTCAGTTTCAACTCGAAGCATGGCGCCTGTCCGGAGTGCGACGGACTGGGGACAAAGCGGGTAATAAATCCGGAAATGTTGATTCCCGATCCGTCGCAGCCGGTTTCCGCCATCGAATTTTCTATCGAGAATCACTCGCGGCTTATCGGGCATCTGCGCGAAGCGCTGCTGCGCCGGTTGAGGCAGGCGAAGATTGATCCAAAAACGCCATTCCGGAAATTGCCGTTGCCGGTCAAAAACGCCTATTTTTTTGGAGACGACGCGACGGGCGGCATCGGCCAATGGCTGGAATCGATAGTAAAAGAAGAAATGATGTTTACCGCCGTTCGGGATGAACTCGAAAAACTTTTCACGGTCGTGGACTGCCCGTCCTGTCTCGGTTCGCGCCTGCGGGCGGAAAGCCGGGCGGTGCGGATAAACGGTCTTTCCATCTCCGATTACACACGCCTCCCTCTCCGTAAAGCGCTGGAAGCTTTCGCGGAAATTCAACTGACGCCGCGCGAGGCTCTGATAGCGGAACAGATTTTACGCGAGATTCACGGCCGCGTGGAATTTCTCCTGAACGTGGGCGTTGGCTATCTTTCGCTAGCCCGGCCGGCCGCCTCCCTTTCCGGCGGGGAAGGGCAGCGTATCCGGCTGGCGACGCAGATCGGCTCAAAACTGCGCGGCGTGCTGTATGTGCTTGATGAGCCATCCATCGGCCTTCATCCGCGCGACAATCAGCGCCTGCTTTGTATGCTCGCCGAACTGCGCGATACCGGAAACACGGTGCTGGTTGTCGAGCACGACGAGGAAACTATGAGGTTTGCCGACCACATTGTCGATCTCGGACCGGGCGGCGGGCGGCTCGGCGGCGAACTTGTTGCCGAGGGAACAGTCGCGGACATCGTGAAAGCGCCCGGTTCGATTACCGGCAAATATCTTTCCGGGGAAATGCGCATAGACCGCCCGCCCGCCCGCCGCGGCGGGAACGGCAATTATCTGACAGTAAAGGGCGCGAAGCACAACAATCTGCAAAACCTGACGGTGCGGTTTCCTTTGGGGAAACTGATCTGTGTGACGGGGGTCTCCGGGTCGGGCAAGTCTTCGCTGGTTGAGGACATACTTTATAACGCCCTCGCCCGCAAACTGCACCGCGCGCTGACCAGCCCAGGCGCTCATGACGCGATTCTGGGAATCGAGCATCTGGACAAGGTCATCGAAATCGACCAGTCGCCCATCGGCAGAACGCCCCGATCAAATCCGGCAACATACACCGGTCTTTTTACTCCGCTGAGGGAGCTTTTCGCCATGCTTCCGGAATCGCGGATGCGCGGCTACAAGCCCGGACGTTTTAGCTTCAACGTCAAGGGAGGCCGCTGCGAAGACTGTCAGGGCGACGGACAGCGGCGCATTGAAATGAGCTTTCTTCCCGACGTCCATGTTCTTTGCGAAACCTGCGGCGGAAAACGGTATAACCGCGAAACGCTCGATGTGAAATACAAGGGCTGTTCCATTGCCGATCTGCTCGATATGAATATCGGCGACGCGCTTCCGCTTTTGGAAACCATACCGCCAGTCGCGGCAAGGCTCCGGGTTCTGAACGATGTCGGGCTGGGATACGTGAAGCTCGGACAGTCGTCAACGACGCTTTCAGGCGGCGAGGCGCAGCGGGTCAAACTCGCAAAAGAGCTGAGCCGCCGGGCAACGGGGCGGACGCTCTGTATTCTGGACGAGCCGACAACCGGCCTGCATTTTGCCGACGTGAAAAAACTGCTAGAAATCCTCGGCAGCCTTGTGGATATGGGCAATACGGTGATCGTCATCGAACACAATCTGGACGTGATAAAAACCGCGGACTGGGTTATCGACATGGGGCCGGAAGGCGGCGAGGAAGGCGGCATGGTTATCGCCATGGGAACGCCGGAGGAAATCGCCGCAGTGGATGAATCGGCCACCGGCCAGGCTCTGCGGCGGGTTTTGTGAAAGACTGATTCAGCAGAGGTTATTTCAAAAGACATGGGAACAAGGCCGCCCTCGCAGGCAAGTTTGTGAAAATGCGGGCGAAATGCTCCCATCCCAACAAAGCATGAAGGTTTTACAGTTACCACTATTGTGTCAAAAATATGCAACCAGATATATTTATTCGCGCATAAAATCTGCAATAATACAGTATTATTCACGTATAAAATCTGCAATGCCTCTTAATAACCGGCAGAATTCTGATAAAATAACATATGCCAACTATGCTGAAACGAAAAATTGCAGATGAACTTGTTCGATGGAAAAACAATCCCGACCGGCTTTGCCTGCTTGTCAAAGGCGCACGTCAGGTCGGAAAAACCTATTCGATTGACTTGTTTGCGCGGGAAAACTACAGGCACTATATTGAAATCAACTTTGACGCAAATCCTGCATACCTGGCGATTTTCGACGGGGATCTGGATGTGGAGACTCTTATCAAGCAAATTTCCCTGCGCGTGCCGAATGCCGAACTGGTCAGGGGCGAGACGCTGATATTTCTGGATGAAATTCAAAATTGCCCGCGTGCCCGCACGGCTCTGAAATTTCTTGCAAAAGACCGGCGATTTGATGTGATTGCTTCCGGCTCCATGCTGGGCATTAATTACAAAGACGTGCCATCCTATCCCGTGGGATATGTCGATTCTATTGATATGTATTCGCTGGATTTTGAGGAGTTATTGTGGGCCAACAGCGTCTCACCCGAATCAATAGCGGACATCAGGAATTGTTTTGAGAAAAAAGAACCTGTTCCACCCGCCATGCACGACCGGATGATGGAATTGTTTAAGGAATATATCGTCGTTGGCGGAATGCCGCGCGTAGTGCAGGAATTTGTGACTTCCCATAATTTCGCCAATGTGCTGCGTATTCAAAAGGCGATCATCAATGATTACGCCGACGATATCGCCAGATATGCCGCAGGCGCCGAGAAGGCAAAAGCGCGGGCCTGCTTTCTGTCAATTCCCAAGCATTTATCAAAAGATTATAAAAAATTTCAGTACAGCCTTGTGGAAAAAGGCGGCACAGCCCGAAAATTCGGCGGCAGTCTTATGTGGCTTTATGATGCCGGTATCATAAATTTTTGCTACAACCTCGGCGCGCCGGAACTGCCGCTGGAGGGCAATGCCCAAAGTGATGTATTCAAAGTATATATGCGGGACACGGGCCTGCTTATGGCAATGCTTGAAGACGGTTCGCAGACGGATATTATTGACGGCGATCTCGGCATTTACAAAGGCGCTATTTACGAGAATATAATCGCGGACATTTTCGGCAAGGCGGGCAAAAAGCTCTATTATTTTGAGAAAAACAACCGTTTTGAAATCGACTTTTTCATACGGCGCAACAAGACCGCCGCTGCCGTTGAAGTGAAATCCGCTGAAAACACGAAATCAAAATCGCTGAATACGGTGATGGCGAATTACGGCGTGAAGCACGGCATCAAGCTATCAGCGAAAAATGTGGGAAAAACTGAAAAGGTGGAAAGCTTTCCCCTTTATATGGCAATGTTTTTGTAAAATAAGAAAATGAAAGTCAACGAACTGTTTTACAGCATTCAGGGGGAATCTTCTTTCGCTGGGCGGCCGTGCGCTTTTATAAGACTGACCGGCTGCAATCTGCGCTGCGTCTGGTGCGATACGCAGTACGCTTTTTACGAAGGAAATGAAATGTCAATTCCGGAGATAATCCGGAAAATCGCGGCGTATCCGGCGCGCCTCGCGCTTGTGACCGGCGGCGAACCTATGCTGCACAATGATATTCATGAACTTTTCGCCGCGCTGATTGAACGCGGCTACACGGTGCTTGTCGAAACCGGCGGGCATGAACCGCTGGCGGCGGTTGACGCGCGCGTTCGTAAAATCGTGGATTTTAAATGTCCTTCAAGCGGCATGTCCGGCCGCAATTGCTACGCAAACGCCGGCTGCCTGACTTTGAACGACGAAGTTAAATTCGTAGTCGCCGGCCGGGATGATTTTGACTGGGCCTGCGAGCTGATAAGAAAATTTGATCTGACGGCGCGTGCGGGAGCGGTTCATTTTTCTCCGGTTTTTGGAAAAATTTCTTTCGCTGAACTTGCCGCGTGGATACTTGATTGCGGCCTGGACGTTCGTTATCAGCCGCAGCTTCATAAAATAATATGGCCGGAAGCCAGCCGCGGCGTCTAAAACTCCGGAAGCCAGCCGCGGCGTCTAAAACTTATGAATCATTGGGAAATTAAAAACCGGATTCGTAAAAGAGTCGCCGAAGAAGAAGGCGTTCTGCGCAAGGTCGCGCCTTTGAACGTGGCGCTCTGCCACCCCGCGCCCTACGAAGTTGCGATGAGTTCGCTGGGGTTTCAGGCGATCTATCAGGAAATTCACAAACATCCGCTTGCCGCCGCCGAACGGGCGTTTCTTCCAGATAATCCCGGAGAATACAGGCGCTATCGCGTTCCCGTGTTTACGTATGAAAACGAGCGGCCGCTTTCGGATTTTCCGGTTATCGCTTTTTCAATCGCGTATGAACTGGAAATCACAGGCATTTTTGAAATGCTCGACCTCTGCGGCATCCCCATTTTGAGCGGTGAGCGCACGGCGCGGCATCCTTTTATCCTCGCCGGAGGGCCGCTGACGATTTCAAATCCGGCGATTCTTTTCCCGTTTGTTGACGGCGTCATACTCGGCGAAGGCGAGGAACGAATTCATCAATTTCTTGACCTTGCCGCCGGTGCGGAACACAAAAACTTGCGGGACAAGCTGGCGCTCCTTGCGGGCTGTTATGTTCCCGGCGTTTCGGCGGAAATACCCGCGCCGTGCCGCGTCCTGGACGAAAATTTGCCGGCCGCGTCGCGGATTCTCACGAAAAACACAGTTCTTTCTTCAATGTTTCTTATCGAACCGGAGCGCGGCTGCTCGCGTTCATGCGCCTACTGCGTTATGCGCGGCCCGCGCGGCGGAGGAATGAGAACTGTTCCGGCCGAAGACGTATTGCGGCGGATTCCTGAAAACGCGCGGCGCGTCGGCCTCGTGGGTGCGGCCGTGACCGACCATCCGCAAATATTTGATCTTGTCGGCGGCATCGTGGAAAGCGGACGCGAAATCGGCATTTCCAGTCTGCGCGCCGACCGTCTCGCCGACCATCTCGGCGAAGAATTTGTCCGGCTGCTCGCAAAAGGCGGATACAGAACTTTGACAACCGCGGCGGATGGCGCTTCCCGGCGTATGCGCGACATGGCCGGCAGAAATACCGACGAGCGTCATCTTGCGCGGACGGCGGAACTGGCGCGCCTCGCGGGAATGTCGCGGTTAAAGATATATGAAATGATCGGCTTCCCCGGCGAAACCATGGACGACATCGAAGAACTTATACGTTTTTCACTGGAAATATCAAAGATCGTACCGCTTTCGCTCAGCGTTTCTCCCTTTGTCGCCAAACGCAATACGCCTTTGGGCGGCGCGCCGTTTGAGGGCATATCAATTCTGGAATCAAAATATTCGCGCATACGCGCCGGGCTGAAAGGCAAAGTCGAAATAAAGCCGGATTCTTCGCGTTTTGCCTGGATAGAGTACATGCTCTCGCAGGGAAATGATTCGGCGGGACTTGCGGCCATGAACGCATGGCGGCAGGGAGGCCGGTTCGCCGCGTGGAAACAGGCTTTTGGGAGTCTGTAAAAACCCCAAACTCTGCGTTACGCGGCCGATCCAAAATGCTTTACGTCAGTCGTAAAAATACGTTCCTTCTATGATTTATGGCATAGGCGGTCATGCGGCCGCCTATGCCCGTTACATAAGGAGTTATCAGGAAATAAGCTTCATGTCGCGAATGATGCGTCGGCCGGCTTCTATAGCCTTCATGTTGCCCTCCGTCATTTGCGGTTTGATTCCGCTTTCTATGAACGCGGTGTTGATTGATTCCGCGCTCACCGCGCCGGAAAGCTCGATGTACGCGCCGACCAGCACCATGTTAGCCGCTTTGGAATTGCCCACGGCGGCCGCGGCTTCATAGGCTGGAACCTTGACAATCTTTATATCATTCCGGTCAGGCAGATCGGCGGCCAGAGATGAGTTTACGATCAATAATCCGCCCGGAATAATTGCCGGCGCGAATTTTTCAACAGAAGGCTGGTTAAAGGCAATTACGGCCGATGGTTTGGTGATCATCGGCGAGGCGATCGGACTGCGCGACAGGCGCAGATGACAGTGAGCCGTACCGCCGCGCATTTCCGGGCCGTAGGAAGGAATCCATGTGACGTCCAGTCCTTCGCGGACGGCGCCTTCCGCCAGAATAACTCCGGAAAACAGGACGCCCTGTCCGCCAAAACCGCTGAGTATCAGCGAGGTTTCTTCAAATTTTTCATCCGCCGCGGCGGATTTCGCCGTATGGGCGGCTTCGATGGCCGCCGGTTCGGTGGAGGGCGGCGCGGCCGTTATCGCCGGACGTAAATCGCCGCTTCTGTCGATGTCGCGAAAGACCTGAAGCGGGAAAATGGGCATCAGATTCTCTTCCACCCAGCGAATCGCATCCACGGGCGATACCTTCCAGCCGCTCGGACAGGTGGAGAGGACTTCGACGAACGAGAAACCGCGCCTGTCTATCTGATTCTGAATCGCTTTGCGAATCGCCTTGCGGGCCGCCATGTGATGTTTGGCGTCCGTCAGCGCCACGCGCTCAATATAGGCCGGGCCATCCAGAGTCGCCAGCAATTCGCAGACGCGCATCGGCGGCCCTTCGACCGCAAACGACCGCCCGCGCGGCGAAGTGGTGGTTTTCTGGCCAAGCGGCGTCGTCGGGGCCATTTGTCCGCCCGTCATACCGTAAATGCCGTTGTTGATGAAAATCACCGTTATCGCTTCCCCGCGATTCGCGGCGTGCAGTATTTCGTTGCCGCCGATTGCGGCAAGGTCGCCGTCTCCCTGATAGGAAATTACGATCGATCCCGGTTTGACCCTTTTGACGCCCGTCGCTATCGCGGGCGCGCGCCCGTGCGAGCAGGAGATGTTGCCTACATCCATGTAGTAATACATAAATACCGAGCATCCAACCGGACTGAGCAAAATGGTGCGGTCGGCAATTTTAAAATCGTCGATGGCTTCGGCAATCATTTTGTGCAATACGCCATGGCTGCAACCGGGACAGTAGGTCGTTATTTCGGTATCGCCGCTCTTGCGCTCAAAACGGTCGTAAAAACAGGCCGCCCTGCTATGCGTTGTTTCCCACACACTCTTTCTCCATTTTCTTGATGGCTGAGACCACATCTTCCGTAGTCGGCATCATGCCGCCTGTTCGCCGGAGGAGTTGAACCGGAGTAATGCCGCCCGTATAAAGGCGCACGTCTTCGACCAACTGGCCGCTGCTGAGTTCCATCACAAGGATGCCGCAAACCTTGCCGGCGACCCGGCGCAGGCGCTTTGAAGGGAAAGGATAGAGGCTGATCGGGCGCAGGAGCCCCGCCCTGACGCCTTCGGCGCGTGCCTGATCGACGGCGGCGCGGGAAATGCGGCTGCTGATGCCGTAGGCAACGACAAGTATTTCGGCGTCATCCGTCAGGTATTCCTCCAGAAGAACTTCCTTTTCCTCTATTTCCGCGTATTTCTTTTCAAGCTCCGTAATGTGCCGCTCCTGCTTTTCGTGTTCCAGCAGAATGGACGTAATAAGATTTTTCCGGGTTTCGGCCGTCCCCGCAACCGCCCAGGAGGATTTGTCGGGCTCGTTCGGCTTAATATTGCGCATCTCGACCGATTCCATCATCTGGCCCAGCGCGCCGTCCGCCAGCACTATTACCGGAGTGCGGTAACGGTCGGCCACCTCAAAGGAGTGGGCGGTAAGATCCATCATTTCCTGCACGCTGCCCGGCGCGAAAACCGGCGTTTTATAACAGCCGTGTCCGCCGCCTTTAACCGCCTGATGATAATCCCCCTGTTCCACGCCAAGATTGCCCAGACCCGGCCCCGCGCGCTGTATATCAACTATGACGCCCGGCAGACAGGCGCCCGCCAGATATGAAATTCCTTCCTGCATCAGGCTCATGCCTGGCCCGGAAGACGCCGTCATTGAGCGAGTGCCTGTCGAGGCCGCGCCGTAGATCATTTCTATAGCGCCGATTTCACTTTCCGCCGGAACGAAAACGCCGCCGGAATCCGGAAACATCCACGACGAAATTTCCGAAATTTCGTTTGCCGGAGTAATCGGATACCCGAAAAACGCCTTGCATCCCGCGGCCAGAGCCCCGCGCACAACCGCTTCATTTCCCTTTAACAACCGGCGCATAAAGCGCACCTCCTCCGAATCACGCGTCCGCCTTTTTGACCCGGACGGTAATTGCGCCCGGCTCAGGACAGACATAAAAACAGACGCCGCACCCGCGGCATCCGGACCCCGCATAGGTTACCGCGTAATATCCCTGCCGGTTCAGCGTCGCGCCCCGCGCCAGAACCTTCGCGGGACAGGACGCAACGCAGAGTTCACAACCTTTGCAAAGATGAAAGGCGATTACGACATCGCCGCGGTCCGATACATCCACAATAAACCTCCAGAACACGCGGTGCCGCTGAAAGAACGGACGCCGCCGCCATAGGAAACGCTGAAACAATCAATTTTAGTATTTTATATGTAAAACAGGCAATCTATTATTTTGCCGCCGCGCCGGTTTTCTTTACAAATTTAACGGAACCAGCTTTGAAAGACGCGAATCCGAAGAAACAACCGCGGTTTCGCGCCTGTCCGGCCCGGTTGAAACCAGCGAGATTTCAATTCCTGTAAGGTCTGAAATGCGGTTTAAATAATCCTTCGCAAGCTGCGGAAGCTTTTCATATTCCCGGATGCCGGCGGTTTTGGAATTCCATCCTTTAACCGTCACATATTCCGGCCGGCATTTCTCCAGGACTTCTATCTCAGGCGGGAATGATCTAAGCAGGCTGTTCCCGTAGCGATAACCCGTACAGATTTTAATTTCAGGCAGAGAATCCAGCACATCCAGTTTGGTAATTACAAACGAATCAATATTGTTGATCATTTTCGAGTAACGCGCAACCACGGCGTCAAACCAGCCGCAACGGCGCGGCCTGCCGGTCGAAGCCCCGAATTCCTGTCCGGCCTGACGGATCCGCTCGCCAAGCTCGTCCAGGAGTTCCGTCGGAAACGGCCCGCCGCCGACACGGGTGACATAAGCCTTGGAAATGCCGACTACGCCGTCCATGCGCGTCGGCCCGACGCCGGTTCCCGTCGAGGCGCCGCCCGCCGTGGGGCTTGACGCGGTTATATAGGGATAAGTGCCGTGATCCAC
>JAIRVC010000323.1 GCA_031254095.1 Acidobacteriota bacterium | reverse complement strand
CTGCCGTATTGATTTCCCGTTCCCGCAGATAAGCTGAAACGGTCGTCGGGTCAAATTCAATGGTGAAGGTCAAAACGCCCTCGGTTTCGCCGCGCCGGAGCGCAAGCATGTTGTGCGGCGCTATATCTTTTACGCGGACCCTGTAATCGCGGTACATCTCAAACTTGGTTGTGCCTTCGGGGTATTCTTCCTTGATCCGCGATGTAAAAAAGCCTTCGTTTATGATGTACTCGCGCAGATGCTGCCGCAATTCGGCTTTTTCCGAAATTTCCTCGGCCAGAATATCCGACGCTCCAGCCAGCGCGGCCGCCGCGTCTGAAACGCCCAGTTCTTCGGAAATGAACGCGGATGCTTCGGCTTCAAGGTCGGCGGACGCAGTTTCCGGCCGGTTAAGTTCTTTTATGCGGCAGGCCAGCGGCTCAAGGCCTTTTTCGCGGGCCACGGTCGCGCGGGTACGCTTTTTGGGTTTATACGGCAGATATAAATCTTCCAGTTCGGTCTTTTGAAGACAGTTTTCTATTTTAATTTTAAGTTCGTCGGTCAGCTTCCCCTGTTCTTCTATTGATTTAAGAATCGCCGCTTTGCGTTCTTCGAGTTCCGTAAGATATGTGTGACGCTCAAGCAAAGCGCGGAGTTGAATCTCATTCATTTCCCCGGTACGTTCCTTGCGGTAACGGGCGATGAAGGGAACCGTCCCTCCTTCGGCAAACAGAGCGAGGGCGTTTTCAACCTGATGAAGTCCTAAAGAAAGTTCCTGCGAGACAAGCTGAACAATATCAATATCCATAAGTTTTATCCGATAAAATTGATTTAAAAAACGTGTTAGAGTATACACTCACATTCGGGAGCGCGCCATGAAATATGAAGGAATGATTTATCGTCCGCCCAGTGAAGCCGACAGCCTTATTCTTCAGGTTGCCGTAGGGTGTTCATATAATAAATGTACGTTTTGCCATTCTTTTCAGGATAAAACCTTTCGCGTAAAGTCATTCGAGGAGATCCGCGAAGACATTGACGAAGCCGCTTTATATGGACGGATCCCAAGAGTTTTTCTCGCCGACGGCGACGCGCTGGCTATGCCGCATGAAGATATGGTCAGGATTCTGAAATACCTGAAACTGAAGATACAGGGGCTGAAACGCGTCGGCGTTTATGCCAACGCTTCTGATGTTTTAAAAAAAGATTCCGGCGAATTGCGCGAACTTAAAGATCTGGGGCTCGGCATTATTTATCTGGGGCTGGAATCGGGTAACGCTGACGTGTTAAAGCGCATTCGTAAAAACGCTACTGTGGAACAAATGATCCGCGCCGCCGGGCGGGTTAAGGAAGCCGGCATCCTGCTTTCGCTGACGGCGCTTCTGGGCGTCGGCGGCGTGGAACTCAGCAGAGAACACGCACGCGATACCGGAAAAGTTCTTTCCGCAATGGATCCCGATTATGTCGGAGCGCTTTCGCTTATGGTCGTTCCGGGCACGCCGATTGACGCTGAACTTCGCGCCGGAAGGTTTGAAATGCCTTCCCCGTTCGGACTGATTGAAGAACTGGAAGATATTGTAGAGGGATGCGACTTTACCAGTTGCTTTTTCGCCTCCAATCATCCGTCAAACTATCTCTCTCTTCGCATCCGGATGCCCGAAGAAAAACAAAGCGCGCTTGAACATATCAGAGCAGTGCTAAAGCGCGGCGACTCCGCTGTTTTACGCCCGGAATTCCTTCGAGGGTTGTAACTTTAAAGGCACTTTAATGAAGCGCTGATTAATTGCCTAAGCGGGATATTGTGCCGGGCGCACGGAGCGCAGAAACCGAGGCATATACAGAAATATGTTGAGGTTACGAGTACCGCGCCGACGTAAACAATTTGGCGATTCACCCGCTAAGGCAATTAATCAGCGTTTCTTTAATGAAGCATTAACCTGAAATAAAAAAGGCGGCCTAAAACAAGGCCGCCTTTTATTATATGGTTTTAATTCCTTGCTATTTTTTTGCCTGGGGGCAAGTCCGGCTGGTGTGGCCTGTATTTCCACAAAGGCGGCATTTTTTCGGCGCTCTTTTGCGGAAATCGGAAGATTTGGCAAAATAACCCAGCTCTTCCAGTTCACCGTCGATTCTCTTTTTCTCCGCAAGCAGGGCTTCTATCGCCGGCTGTTTGGCTTTTTCCAACTCGTCTTTCAGTCTTCTTACTTCTTCAATCGCACTTGACATTTTTTTCCTCCATTAATGATAATGATACGCAGATTTTAGCCGGTAATAAATGTTTGTCAATAAAAAAATCATTTATATTTCTGATAATTGTAATTTTTTTGATAAAAAATCGCGGAAACATTTGGTACTATCTCCAGCGGCGTTATTATCGACATGCCGGAGGTTGGTTTTATCTTCCGGAAAAGGAGAAACAGGAAACATGAGCTCTCTTATTAATTTACCCGCATGGAAATCGCTGTCGGACCATTATCGTAAAGTTTCGGCTCTGCAAATGCGCGCGCTTTTTGCAGAAGACGCGGGGCGGTTTGAGAAATTATCGTTAAGATTCGACGATATCCTTTTTGATTTTTCAAAAAACCGCATTATCGAGGAAACTATAGACT
>JAIRVC010000216.1 GCA_031254095.1 Acidobacteriota bacterium | reverse complement strand
CACGGAGCGCAGGAACCGAGGCATATAGAGAAATATGTTGAGGTTACGAGCACCGCGCAACGAAGCAATTCGCCCGCTCAGGCAATTAATCAGCGTTTCCCTTCTTCAATGAGCATAATCGGAATGCCATCCCTGACCGGGTAGACACGCCCGCATTTGACGCATTTCAAGCCGTTGCCGTCCTCGACAGGTTTCACTTCCTCGCGGCAGAGCGGGCAGGCCAGAATCTCCAGAAGCTCTTTTGGAACAGGCATAATCGTCTCCGGTAAAATTAAGCCTTGCCGAGGGCTTTCAGCACCTTATCCGGCGTGGCCGGCGGATCTATCCATTTGCCTATCGCGTTCTGAATCGCGCAGATCACAAGATGAGTATTCGACAGCGAATGGCTGATGCCGTTGCCTCCATAGGCGGCGTTGCCGGCGCGTGTTTCCAGAAGCTCCATGTCAACTTTCGCGAAATCATTCAGTGTTGGCTTTTTGTAATCGAACATGTTGGTGTTGAGCTTAACCCCCGTTGCCTTGTCGTAAAAATAATCCTCAAACAACTGGCATCCCTGGCTGAAAAACATCCCCTGGTCAATCTGGCTTTCAAGCGAAGTCCGCCGCATGATTTTTCCGGTATCCGCGGCCACGACAAAACGGAGGATTTCCGCTTCGCCGGTTTCCGCGTCCACGGCCACTTCGCACATGGCGATGTTCATGGTGTCAAATTGCGTACCCCTGCCGGTATTCCACAGGGCAAGCGGCGGCCGGCCGGAATAGGTGGCAACCACATGCGACAGCGCGGCCTGAGCCAGCGGTACGTTTTTCGACGGGTCCGATATTGCGAATACGTTTCCGTTCTTAATGTCCAAATCTTCCGGTTTCAGCCCCTTAAACGGGCTCGGCGGGATCTCGGTTTGCAGCCTGCCCGGAAGCAGTGGATTTCCAGCTTCCGCGATGACGGCTTCCAGAATGCGCTTTTTGAGTATATTGGCGCATTCCTTTGTTACCCATGCGGAAGCGGTTACTCCGTCGCTTCCGCCGCCGACCGGAGTAAAGATTTCACGATAATCGAATTCAATGCTGAGGTCTTCATACGGGATGCCGACTTCCTCGGCCACAACCATGGCGTTACATTCCACGGCGTAAATTCCGGTGCATGGCCCCTGCGTGGGCATACGAACGACGCCGTTACGGAATTCCAGCTTGCACTGGTAGTTGCGGCCGGAATGACGCGGGCTCATCTGATAGCGGAAACTTGCGCCGTGCAGGCGGCCGTCGGGCAGTTTTTTCGCTCCGGCGGCGTGCCAGCTCCAGTTCATCATCTTCTTTCCGGACGCCACACAAGCTTCGTAACTCGGCACCGGGCGCGTATCTTCCTGTGAATCCGGGCCGTGCAGGTTCAGCGTCGCGATGTCTATGGGATCTTTATTCAATTTTTCGGCGATTAGATGAATGGCCATCGTGATGGAGTCCCAGTTAAAGGGACAATGAACGCCGCTGAGATACATCATGCCGCGGTTGGTGTCAACGATGTCCATGTTCTGCCGGATGTTCAGGCATTTCGTTGTTACGTAGGGGCCGTATCCCTGATCGCCGGTTGTGCCGAAATTTGAGCTTCCGCGGACGCCGCCGTCCGCAATAGAAAGGTCGTCAATCGCCGTGATCAGGCCGTCGTTTTTGAAACCTACCCTCATGCGCATAATGCGCTGTTTCATCTGGAAGTCGTACATTTCATCACGCCTGTAGACGCAGCGCACCGGGCGTCCGGTTCGCTTTGCCAGAAGCGGCGTGATTCGCTGCGATTTGCGCAGCCCCCAGTCGCAATATTTGCCGCCCTGAAAAAGCCCCTGCTGAATCGTTTTTTCCAGAGGCATTCCGTACAGGGCGCTTAGTCCCGGCCTTTCCCGGACCGCGCCCTCAATATGCAGGCATTCTTCGGAGCCAAGATAAGGATCAATTCCCCACCACGCGACCGAACCGGAAGGATTGGGAATATGCGATGAGAGGGGAGGCAGAGTCAATTCGTATTCGATAATATGGTCAGCCTGTTTGAAACCGGCTTCAATATCTCCCTGGAGTACGTTTGAATAGGAAACATTGCCTTGCTTCTGGGGCTTTGCTTTGCTCTTGACCCCGACGGTTGTAGCAGCGCCCGGTTTTGACGATGGATACATCGCGCGAACCACGGGAGCGTCCGGTTTTCTTCCTTCGAGCAGATCAACAACATGCGGAAATACTTCCCATTTTACGTCAAGCGCGCGCAGAGCCTCTTCGCAGATGTCTTCGTTTTCGGCCACAACAATGATCGCGACTTCCGCGCCTTCCTGATCGGCGAAATTGTCGAGCAGCGCGCCGGCCATATAGGTGTTGTTCTGACCGGCGCCCAACTGCTTAACGTCTTCGTCTTCCCAGGTAACGATGTCCACGACGCCGGGAACAGCCCGGGCTTTGGATGTATCGACGCTCAACACCTGCGCGTTCGCATACGGGCTACGGAGAAATTTGGCGTGAAGCATACCTGGGACTACATAGTCGATGCCGAATTTCGCCGCGCCGGCCGCAAGCGCCGGAGAGAGTTTACCGGGAAGATGGGGCTTCCCGACCACGCTGAATTCCTTCCTTTGTCCGTTTACGCCTTCAAGATCAGCCAT
>JAIRVC010000200.1 GCA_031254095.1 Acidobacteriota bacterium | reverse complement strand
CTTCCGCTGTTTGATCTTCAGTGCCGTCACGGTTAATGAACATAACAATGTCCGCGTCCTGCTCAATCGACCCAGATTCCCGCAAATCCGAAAGTTTTGGGCGTTTATCTTCGCCGCGGCGCGATTCCACCGCCCGGCTTAACTGCGAAGCGGCGATCACCGGGATGTTCAGCTCCTTGGCGATGCCTTTTAATCCCCTCGAAATCTGGGCTATTTCCTGCGTGCGGTTCTCGTAACGGCTCGATCCGCTGCCGGACATCAACTGCAAATAATCAATAATCAGCAGGTCGAGCCCTTTTTCAATGCTGAGACGCTGCGCCTTGGTTCTAAGCTCGGAGATTGGAACGTTGACCGTTTCGTCAATATGGATTCTGGCTTCGGCAATGTCGGCGCGCGCCTGCTTGAGCCGCGTCCAGTCGTCCTTGTTCAGAAAACCCGTGTTAATGCGCGACTGGTCTATGCGCGCCTCGCTGCTTAAAAAACGTTTGGTGAGCTGGTCTTCGCTCATTTCCAGGCTGAATATGCCAACGCTCTTCTTTTTTCGTATGGCGACGTGAGTGGCGATATTCAGGCAAAGACTGGTCTTTCCAAAACCCGGGCGCGCGGCGACTATTATCAAATCCGACGGATGCAGGCCGGCCGTCATCTTATCGAGATCAATAAAACCCGTTTCCAGCCCGGTTACAGGGGCTCTGCGATCGGCTCGATCCTCGATTTCCTGAAAAACCCTGCTGACAATCGGAGCTATTTCTCTGAAACCCGTGCGAAACTGCTGGCCGGCAATATCAAAAATCGCTTTTTGGGCGTATTGCAAAATCTCGTCGGCGGTATCATCGTCCCTGTACCCGCGGGACATGATTTCGCCGGAGGCGCGGATTAGCCGGCGAAGCGTTGATTTTTCCCTTACGATATCCGTGTAATGCTCGACATTGAGGGCGCGCGGCAGGCCGTCGGTCAGCCCCGCAAGGTATGCGGCACCTCCGGCGGCTTCAAGCTCATTTGCCTTTTGCAGCTCTTCTTTGAGGGTGATCAGATCTATCGGGCGTGAAACGCTGAGCAGGTGAATCATTCGCTCGAAGATTTTCCGATGGCTGTCGAGATGGAAATCTTCGGGCTTGAGGCTTTCAAATACGGAAAGAAACGCCTTATCATCAAGAAGAACCGCGCCCAGAACCGAGCGTTCCGCCTCAAGATTATTCGGAAGCGTTTTTTCCAGACTAATATCAGACATGTTGATCAGTGGCTAGTGGTTAGTGGCTAGTGGCTAGAGTTGGTTTTTAATTACCAGCCACTAACCACCCGCCACTGCTCACTAATCTTCTATTTCCGAATCTACAACTACCTTTATCGAAACCGTTACTTCACGGTGCAGCCGGATCGGCACCTGATACTCCCCGATGGCCTTGATCGGATCTTCAAGCTGAATCCTACGCTTGTCTATTTCGATCTGCCGCGCGGCCAGAAATTCGCCGATGTCCTGGGCGGTTACCGATCCGTAAAGCGCCCCTTCCTCTCCGGTTCTCCGCTTGACGGTCACCGTCAGCTTCGCCAGTTCCTGCGCCAGCAACGAGGCGGCGTCCTTGTCGCGCTGGTCGCGCCTGGCAATGGCGAGCCTTTCGATCTCGACGGCTTTTATATTGCCGGGAGTCGCTTCAACGGCGAATTTTCTCGGAACAAGGTAATTTCGCCCGTAGCCGGGAGCAACCTTAACAATATCGCCGGTTTTACCCAGTTTTTCAACGTCCTGTTTTAAAATAACCTTCATGTTTCACCCTTTGGGAAAAAGTCTAGTCCGCGACGAACGGAATTATCGCCATGTGCCGCGCGCGCTTGATAGCTTCCGTTAGCTGACGCTGATGCGTCGAGCAGACTCCGCTGATTCTCCGTGGGAGAATTTTTCCGCGCTCGGGGATGAAATGCCCCAGAAGTTTCCCATCCTTAAAGTCGATGTATGTAATTTTTTCCGCGCAGAACTTACACACTCTCTTGCGCCGAACGCTAAACCGTCTTTGTCCTGCCATATTTTTCAGCCTTTCTGTCGCAATAAAACCGATTCCGGATTTCCCGTGAACCTCTGAAAACCCCAAACTCCGCGTTGCGCTACCGATCCAAAACGCTCATTTACGTAAATGTAAACGCCGCTCCTGTCGCGGCCGCAAGCCTAGATTTCGGAGTTTTAAATGTTCACTTCCGAAATCCGCTTATTCTTCATCACCTTCGTCGCCGACATAATCTTCGTCGTCTGAATCCTGTTCCGATTCATCACCGACCACGCCGCCGTAAGACACTTCCTCGGACTGGCCGGGCGCTTTTCTGCGCCGCGCCGCCTTGATCTTCTCGGCGCGCTTGAGATCTTCGTCAATACGAACGGAAATGAAACGGATAATAAAATCAGTCACACGGAAACGGCGTTCAAGCTCCGCAATCGCGCCGCCTTCCGCTTCGATGGAAAGAACCACGTAGTAGCCTTCCCGGAATTTGTTGATTTTGTACGCCAGGGATTTTTTACCCCAGTTATCAACCTTGACGATTCTGCCGTTTTTGCCTTCAATAACGGTCTGCGCATGGTTGATAAAGGCGTCCAGCTCCTCACTTGCCAAAGTGGGAGCGGCAATAAAGACCACTTCGTAATTTCTCACGGTCTGCTCCTTGTCATACTCCCGGCCGGGAGCATACACTGCCATTAAAAATCGCCATTGTTTGAGCGACGCCGTCTTTCAAAATACCCCTGACGGCAGCGCCGGCTTTCGCGATCATGTCGTCCAGTTCCGCCTGTTTTTCCTCAGGAAAATCCGACAACACGTAACCCGCCTTGTCCTTAGGCATATGCTCTTCGCCAATGCCAAGTCTTACCCGGATAACTTCGTCGGTATCAAGCGCGGACATTATGGACTCAAGTCCATGATGTCCGCCGGCCGAACCACGCTCACGCACCCGAATCCGTCCGAGCGGCAGACTCAAGTCGTCAAAAATAACTACAATATCCCGCGCCTCAAGACCGAACCTGTCGAGGAGCGCCGGCAGAACTTCTCCGCTGCGATTCATATACGTCAGCGGTTCAACCAGAAGCGTCCGGCAACCTGCTATTTCAACATGACAGGTTCGGGCGCCGCCGGCCGCAACCCAATCGGCTGAAACTTCGCCGGCCAGCGCGTCAAGAACAAAAAACCCGGCGTTGTGTCTCGTTCGCGCGTATTTCGCGCCGGGATTGCCTAAACCAACAATTATGCGGTCAACCGGCGGCGGCTCTACGGACCCGGATTTGGATCCTGATTTACGGCCCAATCCGAAAGCCCGCGCAATTCTGTTCCAGATAGCGGCGAGCGGCGAACAACCAGCGGTCAGCCGCTCCTCACCCGTCACTTTTCTTCAGCCTTGCCTTTTTTGATCACTTCCGGCTCCGCGGCCGCGGCCGCAACTGCCGCCGCGGCGTCCTTCTGAGGCGGCGCGACCGTCGCTATTACGACTTCAGGTTCCGTAAGAATCCTGACCTTGTCGCCAAGGTTGATGTCTTTCGCGCGGATGTAATCATTAACTCTGAGCGAGCCGACTTCCAGCTTGATCAAATCCGGAATATCCGCCGGCATACATTCAACTTCGATGGAGCGCGTTACAAAATCAAGCGAGCCTCCGTCGATTTTCACGCCCTGCGGTTCGCCGACAAGCTCCACGTTTACCGTCAGGATCAGCAGGCGATCCATGGCGATTTTTATCAGATCGACATGCGTCAGTTTCCCCTTTACGGGATCGAGCTGATACTCTTTCACCATGGCGCTGTGCGGTTCGCCGCCTTCGATATTGACGGTAAAGATTGTGTTCCTGCCGGATTCCGAGCGCAGAATCGCCCGAATACTGACGGGATCCAGGGAAAGCGCCTCCGGCTCTTTGCCCGACCCATAGATAACCGCCGGAATTTTCCCCGATTTGCGAATCCGCCTGTTGGCGTTTTTGCCTTCCGGGATTCGTGTTTGCGCTTCAATTGCTGTTGGCATGAATCCAACTCCTTCCTTATTAACCTGCCGCCCTGAAAGCGATCCGGCTAGACAAATAAATTGCTGACGCTGGTTTCTTCGTAGACGCTTCTTATGGCTTCTCCGAGGAGTCCCGCGACGCTCAATATAACCATATTGGGCAGTTTTTTCGATTCATCAATGGGAATCGTGTTCGTAATAATAATCTTTTCCAGCGGCGCGTCCCGCAGCCTGTCTATGGCGGGGCCGCTCAAGACACCGTGTGTCGAGCAGGCGAAAATTTTATCCGCGCCCTTTTTCTTTAGCGCGTGAACCGTGTTGACCAGCGTACCGGCGGTGTCGATTATGTCGTCGCAGATGATGGCATTCTTACCGTTCACGTTACCGATAATGTGCAGCACTTCCGCTACGTTCGGCCCGGTGCGACGTTTATCCACAATGGCCAGACCCACTTCAAGGCGGCGGGCAAACGCGCGCGCGCGCTCAACGCCGCCGGCGTCGGGAGAAACAACGACAAGCTCAGGCATGTTGAGCTCCTTCAAATGCTTTATCAGCACCGGAGCTGCGTACAGATGATCGACCGGGATATCGAAAAAGCCCTGAATCTGGCCGGCGTGCAGATCCATTGACAAAATGCGGTTCGCGCCCGCGGCGGTCAGAAGATCGGCCACCAGCTTGGAAGAAATCGGCACGCGGGGCTTGTCCTTGCGATCCTGCCGCGCGTAGCCGTAATACGGT
>JAIRVC010000184.1 GCA_031254095.1 Acidobacteriota bacterium | reverse complement strand
TAGAATAGATTACGCCGCTTGCGGATTGATGTAGCGACCGGGAGCGGCGTGCGATATTAACAGGATAATTTGTGGGGATTTTCACAGGAAGCTCTTAAAAATTTCCATGAAACATCCGGGCAAACTCAGGGAGAATCAATATGAAGATCAAAGCAGCCGTTGTGCATGAAGCGGGAAAACCTTTTGTTATTGAAGAAGTCGAACTTGACGAACCAAGGGACGACGAGGTTCTGGTCAAAATCGTCAGTACCGGCCTGTGCCATACCGACCTTGTCGCGCAGATGCAGTATCTGCCCATTCCGCTTCCCGGCGTGTTAGGCCACGAGGGCGCGGGCATTGTTGAAAAAGTCGGATCGAAGGTTACGAAAGTCAAACCGGGAGATCATGTCGCCACCAGCTTCATGTCATGCGGCGCCTGCACGGCGTGCAAGGAAGCGCATCCGGGATGGTGCGTCGATTTCAGGAAACTGAATTTCGGCGGCCGCCGCGCTGACGGTTCCGCCACCATGAAAAAAGGGAACGAGACGGTCTACGGTTCTTTCTTTGGGCAGTCCACATTTGCCACCTACGCGCTGGTCAACGAGCGCAACACCGTCAAGGTTCCGACGGACGTTCCTCTGGAAATCCTCGCGCCGATGGGCTGCGGCATCCAGACGGGCGCGGGCGGCGTTATTAATTCGCTGAAACCCGAGCCGGGGTCGTCCATAGTGATTTTCGGAGTCGGATCGGTCGGCTTGAGCGCTATTATGGCCGCCGTTATCTGCGGCTGCACGAAAATCATCGGCGTTGATATCATGAATGAAAGGCTGGAACTGGCAAAATCATTCGGAGCGACGCATGTCATCAACTCCAAAGAAGCCAACGCCGTGGAGGAAATCAGAAAACTGACGGGCAGCGGCGCGAAATACACGCTCGAATGCACCGGCATCCCCCAGGTTTTCCGGCAGGCGGTGGACTCGCTCATGATGGGCGGAACCTGCGCCCTGCTTGGCGTCGCGCCCGTCGGCGTGGAAGTGAATCTCGAAATGCAGACTGTTCTGGACGGCCGCACAATCAAGGGCGTGGTCGAAGGCGATTGCGTTTCGGATATTTTCATCCCGCAGTTGATCGATCTTTACAAGGCCGGGCGCTTCCCCTTTGACCGGCTTATCACGTTCTACACGCTTGATCAGATTAATGAAGCCGTTAAGGATACCCACGACGGCAAGGCCTTGAAGGCCGTTATGAGAGTGTGAAGACATTTTTGATTGATGGGAACTTCTAAAAACCCCAAACTCTGCGTTACGCGGCCGATCCAAAATGCTCATTTACGTAAATGTAAACTCCGCTTTTGGCTCGGCCGCAAGCCTTGATTTTAGAGTTTTTAGAGGTTCCTTTATGATTTATGTTTGATTCCGCCTCAGTCGCGGGCGGAATCAAACGTCAACCGCAGTATTTCTTTACCGGAGCGTAAGACCGGCGGTGAACGGGCGAGGGGCCGAGCTTTTGCAGCGCGCCGATATGCTCCGGCGTTGGATACCCTTTGTGCGCCGAAAAACCGTATCCCGGATAAAGCGCGTCTATTTCCAGCATAACGCGGTCGCGGCACGTCTTGGCTAGTATTGACGCCGCCGCGATGCTCATGGAAAGCGCGTCGCCGTGAATAACGCCGCGTTGAGGACAGGCGCATCCCGGAATTACGCGGGCGTCTACAAGCAGATAATCAGGCTTCGCGCTCAACCTTTCCACGGCGCGCCGCATCGCCAGAATGCCCGCGTGATAAATATTCAGGCTGTCGATCTCTTCCGCTTCCGCCCGTCCGACAGCCCAGCATTGCGCTTCGTTTTTTATTCTTTCTTCCAGCCGTTCTCTTTCGCCGGGGCGCGAAATTTTTTTTGAATCGTCAAGGCCTCTTATTTTACAGCCTTGCGGCAAAATGACCGCCGCCGCGACTACCGGGCCGGCCAGAGGGCCGATTCCAGCTTCGTCCACCCCGGCAATATTTCTGAATCCTTCGCTCCATAACGTTTTTTCAAAACAAAGCAGGTTTTCGAGACGCGCGTTTTCCTCCAGCTCATTTTCGCGGCGGCGGCGAATCATTAGAGCGATTTGCCGCGCGCCGGCACGGGAATCGTTTTCGAGCGCGTTTATGATTTCATCCGGCGGCAAAGACGCGACGGCGGCAAGAAACAGTTTGCGGAGTTCGCTTACCGGCGTTCGCGAAAAATCTTCCATGAAATAGTTAACCGCAAAAGGCGCAAAGGTTTCGCAAGGAGCGCAATGTTTTTCTTTCTAGCCTTCCGCAAAGAAAGCGCATATTATTGTGTGCCTTGCGTTTGTGCATAAATAAGAAACAATGTTGTTATTCAGCAACAGGTGAAACCATGAGATATTACCAGAAATTGACTCTGCTTTTCTGTCTGATGTGGGGTTTTGTCGGAATCCAGCGCGTCATCATTTCCGTAATCGGACCGACTATCATTGAAGATCTGGATCTTTCCTATACGCAGTTCGGCCTGATTGTCGCCATTACCGGCCTTGTCTGGGCATTCGGAACTCTGCTTTTCGCGGCGCTCGGCGATCGTTTCGGCCGCCGCCCGATTATCGCGCTCTGCACGATTCTCGCCAGCGTGTTTTCCTGGATAACTGGTTTCGTTAACAGTTTCGCCCAGATGCTGTTTGTGCGCGGCGGTCTGGGCCTTTTCGAAGGCGGGCCGTTCGGCCCGGCTATCGGAACTCTTTCGGAGGAAGCGCCGCCCCATCGCCGCGCGATGAACGCGGGTCTTGTCACTGGAGCCTTCATGCTGATAGGAGTTTGCATCGGTTCACAGGCGGCGGCCATGCTGCTGGACAAATTCGGCG
>JAIRVC010000028.1 GCA_031254095.1 Acidobacteriota bacterium | reverse complement strand
TCTGGCTGAGAATGCCGCAGTCCATCATGGCATATTTTGAATCATCACACGCAACGACAATCATGCACGGCGCATTATAAAGCATCTTCCCGCCGCGTGATTTCATCCTTTCGTACATTGTCTGATCATCGGCGGCCGCCAGGATATTCATGCCTTCCACATTCAGTTCGTCGATGAGCTTTTTATCAGTAACGACGATGACATGCCAAGGCATGCGGTTCATGGCGCTCGGCGAGGCCAGGGCAGCCTCTGTAATAGCTTTTACCTGCTCGTCTGTGAGCGGCGTGCCCGCAAAATCACGGCAGGAGTTGCGCTCCATAATTGTTTTCAGGGTTTCGTTCATCGTGGTTTTTCTCCTTTTTCTGACTACGATTAACCGGCGAGTTTATCTTGCAATACTGAGCGCAAGAAAAAAGAAAGCGGTTTTTGCTCATGTTTCGCGCGGCGTTCAAGAGCCTCGATTTCTTCAACCGTCAGATCAAGTGATTGTAATGCAGAAAGCGCTCGGCCATAGCTTGTCGATTTGACCTCAATCTCCGCCTCATCCCAATCTCTCTCAAATTCGGAAACAAATTCTGCTATCATTTCTTGTGTGATGGGTTCTCCACCTATTGTACCAAAATCATCATTTTTCATCGTCTCATACCTTTTTTACCATACAAGTATTCTTTGTATACCGAACGTACTTTCATCGCATGGATCACAATATCCTCTCCGCGATCATCAATTATATATCCTACTTCCAAGCCTCGACAGAGTGAATCAAATCCAAACAGCATTATTTTTTCCGGATTTGCGCGAAGAACAAGAGAGTTGACGGCATACTCGAATACATAAGCTATATCTGCTTCAGTTATTCCATGTTTCAATGCCGAATCCAGAATCCTCATGGCTTTATTCTACTCGATTTAATATGGAATTGCTATGTCCGTGTTATACTGTCCCAAGGTGTAAAATGACGCGAAGCTTTTCGATAACATTTGAACTTGACGATGGCCGGGTTGTTGGTGAAGGCGCCAGTATGGGCGAAACTTTGCTGAATGTCGCGCGGCGGGCGGGCGTCCCTATCGACGCTCCGTGCGCCGGGAACGGGGCGTGCGGAAAATGTCGCGTGCTTATCAAGGGCGGCGAAGTGAAGTGCGGGCAGGATAGGCACCTGTCGAAAAATGATTTTGACGCTGGTTATCGGCTGTCATGTATTAGCGAGGTTGTTGAGGATTTGATTGTTTTTGTGCCTCAGTCTGCGCTTGCATGGCAGAATCAGATACGGGTGGCGGATTTTTCATCGGGTGGCGGGGCTTTGGAATCGTTTGAGGCGATGAAGAATGCGCTTCTGAGCGATGAATACATGGCGGATCCGATGTTTGCGGAGCTTGAGCTTGATATGTGTCCGCCGTCGCCGGACGACGCAATGGCCGACAGGGAGCGCCTGATTGCCGCTTCCGCTGAAGCGCTTGGCGTTGATAATGATTGTATTTCTTTTTCTTTGTATGCGCTTCGCAAATTGCCGCAGATATTGCGGGAGAAGGATTTTCGGGTCAGCGTTTTGGTACGCAAAGGTATGATCATCGATGTTTGCGGAAGCGATGTCAGCGGTAGTGCGCATGGGATTTTTGGCGTTGCGGTCGATATCGGTACGACGACGGTGTCGGCGGCGCTTGTTGATATGGGGACAGGCGAAATCGCGGCTATGGGGAGCGCCGGCAATGCGCAGATACGTTTTGGCGCCGATGTGATAACACGGCTGATAGAGGGTTCGAGGCCGGGAGGGGTTTCACGGCTGAGGGAAGCCCTTGTGGATGAATGCCTGTGTCCGCTTATCGCCGGGATATGTGAGAAGGCGGGCGTTGAACCGGAACAGATATACCGTACGGCAGTTGCTGGAAACACTACTATGATGCACCTCTTTCTTGGGGTATACGGAAACAATATCAGGCTCGAACCTTATGTGCCCGCGTTTTTTTCTGCGTTTGGAATCAGTGAGCGCGATTTGGGGCTTGGTATCCATCCGGACTCTGATATTATTTTGGCGCCTTCCGTCGGAAGCTATGTGGGCGGGGATATTACAGCCGGCGTCTTTGCTTCCGGCATCGCGGAAAAAGAATCCATGTCGCTCTTTATCGACCTCGGTACAAACGGGGAGCTGGTCTTTGGGAACAGTGATTTTCTCATGGCATGCGCGTGTTCGGCAGGGCCCGCTTTCGAGGGCGGGGAGATAGCCTGCGGTATGCGTGCTACCGACGGAGCTATTACGGCGGTTACAATTGACGCGGAAACTATGGAGCCGACATATGACGTCATCGGCGACGACGGGCAGCTTCCGGCAGGGCTCTGCGGCAGCGGATTGATCGATATCATCAGCGAACTTTTCAGAGCTGGGATTATCAATGCCAAGGGCAAATTTGCCCGCGAAGGCGAGCGTATCAGGGCCGACGAGTGGGGGCTGACAAGATATACTGTCATGGAAGGTGACAAGACGCTGGACGGCGGAGAAATCTATATCAGCGACGCTGATATAGACAATTTTATCCGGGCGAAGGGATCTGTTTTTTCCGCAGTGATGACTATGCTGAATTCCGTGGGAATGGAACCGGAGATGATAGAGAATGTGTATTTGGCAGGAGGAATCGGAAGCGGTATCAATATCGGCAACGCGATAGCGATCGGGATGCTGCCAAAACTACCAGAAGAGCATTATCATTATATAGGAAATACTTCTTTGTCCGGGGCTTACGCGATGCTTGTCTCGGATAAGGCGCGGGACAGAATCAATGAGATCGCAAACGGGATGACGTATCTCGAGCTCTCGTCCGTTCCCGGCTATATGGACGAGTTCATCGCGGCGTGTTTTTTGCCGCATACGGATGCGTCATTGTTTGAGTAGACTGAGGCGGGCTGAGGATGGATGGTATGGCAAAGGGTATGACCGGGAAGCAGATCGTTGACGCGCCGTATGAGTACTATGCCGCGCGTTACGGGGAAAGCGACGCGTGTGAGATAGCGGCGCGCACGGGGCTGGAGTTTGATGCTGCAGGAGGGCGTTTTCGCATTCGGTTTTTCGGGACGTGGTATTATGTAGACCATCCTGTGTTTAAAGTCTATGCGATTGAGGCTGGATTGCTTCGCTCCGCTCGCGATGGCGAGGGAGGTTGTGCCGGCTTTGACGCCGGCCCTCTTGGACCTTATGAAGAAATCCTGTTGATGCGTTTTCTGTTGGAAGGCATCTTTGCCCCTGCCTCAGGCGTGGAACTTTCGTATGATGAGATGCCGTCGGGGATGGTATATAGCTCGCAGTTTAACGGGCGCGTGATCGGGAGGCTCGCCAGGGTGTTTGGGAAGGATCCTTCG
>JAIRVC010000026.1 GCA_031254095.1 Acidobacteriota bacterium | reverse complement strand
ACCTGACAACATAACTTATATTATAACTTGATGTCTGAATGAACCAAAAAGTTCAAAACCGGCTTTTTTACCCCGGATATTATCAGCGGTCGAGAGGCGGCGTGAACGGGCATGGATGTGGCCGCGTCGAGGCAGAGGCCGGCGGCCGGAAATTAGAGGTTGGCGGACGGAAAAGCGCCATCACATTGCAGATCGCCGCTAAACATTCGGTCAATCAGCGTTTCCCAAGGATAAGGCGATGTTTCCCGTTTGAGCCGCCGTGCGACTCTGAGACATTTTTGAGGAATGTCTCGTTTGCGTAAACCGTGATATGCGGAATAAACAAATTTTTCATATTATATATTTTCCTATCTTTTAAGCCGTCAATGACGCTTTTTAATATTTCTTCTCCAAAAAAGAATCCACGGTAAACAATTTTATGATAGTGATTGATTGTGATAATTTGAGTACTGTCTCTGTTGTTGTTAAAAAAATTACCTCCGGATTGATTTTCAACAGCGCTGTGAATGTCTATTTCGTTGTACAAATTATTATATTTGACGTCAAGCACAATCCTGTTTTCCAATGTATTATCAACGACATATTTGAAGTCGGCGTTATTCGCGTTAATTATAATTTGATCGGCGTCAATAGTATAGGTGTAATTTTTCTGGGCGGAGAGTCCCGCTGTTTCCGGGGCGGTATCGATATAATCGTAATTCATAAATTCAAAGAAAGAAAATATGCCGCCGAATCCGATCAGGACGGAGGCGATCAGAAGGCTTGCGATGTGGCTTTTTAATTTCTTTCCGTGTTTGTAAATAATGCCGATAATCAACGAAATAAAGGACGCAAACAGGATAAAAAAACCGATGACGAGCAGCGTAGGGCCGTAAATCGATATCCCCTGCGTTAATAGATACACCAGAATTCCGGCTGTAACGCCCAGTATTATTACTGAAGAAAACAGGGGCAGCAGAAGAATTGCGGCAAAGATATGAATTAAAACTTTTAGAGGAACGGAAAAGGGATTGCTCGCGGAATTTTTTCGCCGGGCGTTATCCTCATTGCTTCTTTGCAAAACGGGGTCTTTATCCATAGATGCTTCTGAAGCGTTTGTTTCCGCGAAATTGGAACTATGTTGTTCATGGTAGTATTTATGCCAGTTTTCTCCGTATTTTTCCTTATACTCTTTTTTTCTCTCCGTTGCGTTTTTGATCGAATTTTTAATGAAATCAGTATTTTTACCGAAGCCGCCCTTTGATAAACTGACGATGATAAAAATTACAACAATCAGATAAATAATATTAACAAGCAATGTCCAGATAAAAGCCAGAGGGGTATTTAGAAAATAAGGAAAAACAAAATGGACAAAACTTCTCCCCAGATGTTCAATTGCGAGAAACGGTATTTTTACGATCGCCACAAGAATCAGGGCAACAAATATTGTAACAAGAATATTGACGATGTAGTTTGCGTTTGTGTGCTTGAAAATGTCATTAAAAAACCGCGCCGTAAATTCAATCGATTTATTTAGAAAATTTGCGGTATCGTCAAAAAGCCGGCTGCTTGAGAATTCCTCCGGAGGAGTATAATCCTCGGACAGTTTATAGGCGGACAATATTTCTTTTACAAGATCATTTATATTTCCAAAATCCGCTACAGCTTCTTCTTCGCTTTTTCCTTCCGCTATTTTATTGTCAATATAACCTGCGTATTCATTGACGATATCCGCAACTTCTTCTTTGTTTAAAATTTTCAGTTTTTGGGCTAATTTTTCTAAAAATTCTTTTTTACTCATGGTGTTTTGTCCTTTCGTGTTTACTAATAAAAGAATCTATTCCGCGGCAAAAATCCTTCCACTCCCGTTCAAGCCCGTTTAGGCGCAAATGGCCTGCTGTAGTCAATTTATAATATTTTCGGGGAGGTCCCTCGCTGGATTCCCGCAGGTACGTATCGAAGTATTTCTCATTTGTCATCCTTTTTAACAGAGGGTAGATAGTCCCCTCGTTTACGTCAACTGCTTCTGAAACGACTTTTACGAGCTCATAGCCGTACATATCCTGCTTTCTTACAGAGAGAAGCGTCAATAATTCCAAAACGCCCTTCTTGAACTGTGAATTCAACCGCTCAGTACCTCCTTCGCAATAATACTATTCTATGCCAATTACCTTGCAATGTCAAGTACTAAAATATGAAAAATACCGAAGGCGCCGGCGCATTCGCCGTTATGCGCTGGTTCAAATAGGATTGTTGTTGTATCGCGGCATACGCAGCGGTAAAATCGCCGATGGGTAATTTATGATGATTGCGCAGGGAGGGCAGAAGAATGACGGCGGCAAATAACGAGGAAGAAGTCAAAACTCCAAATAATTTAACCGTTGTGGAGAATAGCGTATATGTAGTTTGGAAACCTGAATACAATTTGGGCGTGCCCATTATTGACGATCAGCACAGGGGAATAGTCACTATCATCAATTCGCTTTATTACGGTATGCAGCATAACTATCTTGACGAGATGCTTGCGTCAATAGTAGATATGCTCAATAGTTACACGCATATCCATTTCCGGGTGGAGGAAGACATTTTTGCCAGGACCGATTACCCGAAAATCAATTACCACAAGGAGCTTCACGCTCAACTGGTTTCCAAGCAATTCAGCATCGGGAAGAGAAGTTTGATGGACAAGGACCCTTCTGCGCTTATGGAATTCCTGAAAAAATGGTGGATTCATCACATCTGCGAAGAAGACCGGCAGTTCAGGGAATACGTCAGGATATCTGAATAAATCAGTGGTCGGGAAATCCGCAGGGAACCATTCTTAGGTTACGAGCTATTGATTATTGGCGGATATAGTTGAAAAGGTACTGCTGGGCGAGCCCGCCGCAGTTTCCGAAATGCCGCGCGGCGTAGTCTTTTATCGCGTGCAAATTATTTTCGTCCATGCCGTAGAACCGGCTCATGACGCGCTTTACCCATACATCTACGGGAAAGGCCTCCGTCTTTTTCATGGCGAACAAAAGGACGCAACCGGCCACCTTGGGGCCAACGCCGGGCAGCGAGAGCAGATACGATTCGATCTCCTTTATCGGCAGATTGCCGCCCGATTCAAGCTTCGCCCCGCCGTCAAGCGATACCGCGGCGGCGGTATCCACGATGTACCGTGCCCTGTATCCAAGTCTTGACGCGGCGAGGTCTTCCGCGTCAAGGCGCGCCAGATCCGAAAAGGCGGGGAATGCGTAATACTCCCTGTCTCCGAATCTGCCGGCGCGCGCGCCGAACTGCCTGCACAGGCTTTCTATGCACCCTGTAATGCGCGGGATGTTGTTGTTTTGGGAAATAATGAAGGAAACTAGAGTTTCCCATTTTTCCTGATTCAGAATACGAATGCCCCAGCCGGCTTCGATGGCGCGCGCCATAACCTTGTCGTTTGCCGCGAGCATTTGTTTGGCGGCGGTGTAGTCGCGGTCAAGGTCGAGATAGTTTCGCCAGTATCGTTCGCGGCGGACGGGATCGTCCGCGAAAAGGCCGCTCCTGACCGTAATCGCGCCGCGGTTTATCTCGCCGGCGTAAGGCGCGTATGAAAGATTAGCAAGCGCTCCGGAAACGACGCCGCTGTAACTTCCGTCATTTTCCCTGCGCCAGCGAAAACACTGACCGCATTCAAAGGTGTGTTCAGGCAGGAAGTCCCCGACATCTTCAAACCGCTGCTCCGCGAGTTCCGCGCCCATATGAGCATCTTTGCGCCGCTCAGACGACGTGCCTTTATTCATACTTTTTATCCGCTTCCCTGAACATTTTCTGTTTTCCCGTCGATGCTGAGGATGGCATAAGGTTCGCGTTCCGTCCGTTCTTTTACGATATAATCTATCTTCTCGGAAAAAATCGGCCCATCGAATGTAAACGTATGATATTCGCCGTTTTCACCACAGATGTCCGCGCCGCTTGCTTCTATGGCATCCGCGACTTTTCTGCTCAGGATTTGTCCGAGAAATTCATCGGACATTTTGCTCGTATTGACAATCGTGATGACGGACGAAAATCCGGAGTCTATAAACTCATAAACCAATTTTTTTCTGCGTTCATTCAATAGAGGGAAGTATGGCGTAAGCCCGGTTCTCTCGCAGCGTAACGTACACCATTCCAAATGACCCTCAATATCAATATCGCCGAACACGCAAACTTCCGCGCCATTGTCTTTCGCTTCCGCAAGAGCCTTTTCAAAGTTTTTTTCATATTGTTCACCGGAAGTTTTAACCAAATTTATGGGCATACCCAAAGACGCGGAAGCCTTCAGCAGTAGATTTTCGGTTACACCATGAAACCACGAGCGGCCCGCTTCGATATTGCAGGTCGTTATTAATCCCAAAGGGACAAGCCCTGATTGTATAGCCCTGTAAATTGCAAGGACGCTGTCCTTCCCGCCGCTGTAGGACGCTATAAATTTTTTGCCTTTCATGTTTAAATTCCATTGTTCAGGATTTGATAAACCATGTCCATATCGAGCGATTCTCTGACGCGATCCGCGATAAGGTCGAATTGACTGTCGTAGTCGTCATCAAATGAGTTGTCGTTGTTAAACATACTGTCTTCTTCCGGCAAATTAAAAGGTATCTGTGGAATGACGCCGACGACCGGCAACCCCGTAATCCGTTCGAGAATTGTCACGCCATCCGTGAAATGCAATGCGTTCCCCTTAAAGCGGTTCACGATGACCGCTTTTAAATATCGGCGCTCAGAATCGTCGAAAAGCTGAACTGTGCCATATAATGACGCGAATATGCCGCCCCTGTCGATGTCGGCGGCAAGTAGTACAGGGGCGTTCACGTATCGGGCAAGCCCCATATTGACCATATCATCTTTGTTCAGGTTCAGTTCCACCGGACTTCCCGCCCCCTCGATTACGATGATGTCGTACTGTGAAGCCAGCGCCGTGTAAGCCTTTTTAACTTCCGGTATGAGGCTTTGTCTGATTTCTTTATAATTTTGGGCATTGATTGTGCCGTGTGGTTTTCCATTAAGTATGACCAGTGTTCCTTGCCGGTCTGGAGAATATTTCAAAACGATGGGGTTCATCAGTGCGCCGGGGTCGGTTCCCGCCGCGCGAGCTTGTAATATCTGAGAAACGGCGATTTCTTCGCCGCTTCTTGTGAGAGCCGTGTTCGTCGTCATGTTCTGCGACTTGAACGGCGCGACTTTATAGCCGTCCTGCATGAAAATCCGGCACAACGCAATCGTCAGAATGGTTTTACCCACGCCCGATGACGTACCCTGGATCATGATCGGTTTTGCCATGCAGTTTTCACCTCTTTATATAGGAGTGTTTCCAAGCATTGGTTTGAAAAAAGGTTACAAAGATAATTTAAATTATCAAATATGTTCGCAGTTTATCCATAACCTCATCAAGATCCAACGGTTTTCCAAGATGGCTGTTCATGCCGGCGTCCAGGCACTTTTCAATGTCTTCCTTGAAAACATTCGCGGTCATGGCAACGATGGGAATATCTTTCGCTTCCGGAATATCCATAGCGCGAATCCTTCGCGTCGCTTCATAACCGTCCATCTCCGGCATTTGAATATCCATAAAAATCGCGTCATATTTTTTTGGAGCTTTAGAAAACATCCTGAGCGCTTCGGCGCCGTTTTCAGCGCAATCTATTTTCAGATGAGTTGGTTCAAGCAGCGCCAGAACGATTTCACGATTGATCTCGATATCTTCCGCGAGCAAAATACGCCGTCCGTCAAAATCATCAACAACCGCCGGATATTTGCCTTTATCTTCCTGTTCCGGCCGGACCGCTCCTATACATTCGTTTATCGCTCTTTCGACCTTTGACGGAAACAGCGGTTTAGACAAAAATTTATCGACGCCCGCTTTTATAGCCTCACTCTCTATCTCGCTCCAATCGGCGGCGGAGAGTAAAACCAAAGGATTACCTCCTTTCTCCTTCAGCAGACGGGTCAATTCTATGCCATCCATGCCGGGTATCCGGTAATCCATAAAATACAAATCATACGCGCCGTTTTTCTTCACAGCCAGAAGCGCTTCGCCGGCGCTTTGAGCCATGTCGCATTTCGCGCCGTGGCTTTTTACAATGTCACAGAAATATTCCAGGCTGACAGGGTCGTCGTCTATGGCAAGAATCCGGATGTTGTTCCAATCAGAGGAATAATCCTTTTTATCCCTGATTCGTTTAGCCTGAAACGTAAAAGCGAATGTAGCTCCTTTGCCAAGCTCCGACTCAACCCATATCTTTCCGTCCATCATTTCCACTATGCTTTTTGATATCGCGAGTCCGAGACCCGTGCCGCCAAATTTGCGCGCCGTGCTGCTCTCCGCCTGCTGGAAGGATTTAAACAAACGGGCTTTCTGTTCGGAACTGATTCCTATTCCCGTATCGGTGACAGATACCTTTATGGTGCAGGCGCCTTCTTCCTCCCCGAGGAAATATGTATTGATGCCGATAGAACCGTTCTCCGGCGTAAATTTCACCGCGTTGCCGAATAAATTGGTAATAACCTGAGCCAGCCGCTGTTCATCCGCTAATAACACTTTTGGAATAGAGCTGTCCAGATGTACCATAAGATTTTGTTTCTTATCTTCGATGCGGAAATTATTTACCGTTACAACCTGCTGCAGCATGTTTTCAAATTGGAATTCCACCGGTGAAAGTTCAAATTTGCCCGACTCAATTTTTGATATATCCAGAATACCGTTGATGACGCCGAGAAGATGTGTTGACGCGGCTTCAATTTTGGAAAAACACTGCAATAGTTTCTCCGAGCCGGCGTAGGATTTCCCAATAGAAGTCATACCGATGATTGCGTTCATCGGCGTTCTGATCTCGTGACTCATGTTGGCCAAAAACGCCGATTTGGCAAGGCTTGCCTGCTCCGCCGCCTCCAGCGCGACATGTTCGTTTTTCATGTCGTTCAGCGCTTTTACCATGCAATTCATCGGAATATTGACATTAAGGGCAATTTTCCTTGCCATGTCGTAGCAGGAGTCGGAACCGCACGCGCCGCAGTCAATATGCTGATCTTCATAATCTATTTTATCCATCAGCTCAAAGGCGTCATGAATATCCTTTTCCCTTAGCTTTTGAAACGCGGCGCCAATCGGACTGTATTTTCTTGTAAAGAGAGAAAGATTAAACGTACTGTCATACTTCCGATAAACCGAATCAAAAAACTCTTTTTTTCTTTTATCGGTAGCGGCTTTTCTGCTGTTATCCATCGCTTTGTCTATATCAAATATGCTTTTGTTATGGGAACAGGCAGGCCCTATATTGCAGCCCTCGGAACAGTTCAGCACGTCATACAGATCCGGCAACAGATCTTCCGTCTTCTCCGCGTAAGTATTTAATTTTTCGTATACATGATATCCTTCGGCTTTGGATATGCGGAGCTTTTTACCCATGAAAAATTCAATATTCTCTTTCAATCCCCCGGGCATCGGGAATAAAGAACCCAAACCGCTTTCATCATGGTCAAATTCGGTTTCTTCTTCCGGCAGCATAATATCATGTTCCTTTATATATTCTAAAATATTAGGAAACGTAATATTATATTGCGCTAATTCCGTACTTTCAAATTCAACCGCTTTTGCGATACATGGAGAAAGCGCGGCAATACGATCATTTATGCCTTCATATTCTTTCATGTATATCGAAACGCAACCCATTGGGCTATGTATGGGCGATAATCTTTTCAGCAAATCAGGGCGGTACGTTTCACAATATGTAACGATTGCCGGGCAAGGCTGGGTAATTAACGGAGCAGGCCGGTTATGTTCGCCGGAATCCATTGTTTCCGTTATATATCTTACGTGCCCCCAAATACAAATGTCCGCGCCCAGCGAAACATCATATATCTTTTTCACGCCGATACTTTTAAGGTATGTAAACAGCCTTTTATATTCAGGTATATTCGTGCGGATAGAAGGAGCCGCGATCAGGGATATGTGAACGCCGTCCGCCAGGTCTTTAAAGAAACGTTTTGTATCGTCCTCGTAATACCTCGCGCCGTGTTTGCACGCCGAAATGCACCGCCCGCAACTGATGCAGGCTGCATAGTTCGGTCTTACCTTGATATCTCCGTATTCATCGGTATACGTTATATTTGCCGTCTCCATAGGGCATTCTCTTACGCACCTGTTACAGCCTGTACACAACTCCATTCTTGTTTTAATTGTTTCTTTTATTCCCTTGCGATCTTTCGCTCCCCGGTAATCATTTTTGTTCTTTTGCAAGTATTTATGCAGCGCTCCGAATACGATATTCATATCCAAAGGCTTGCTTATATGAGCGTTCATACCCGCCATAAGGCATCTTTCTACATCATCATGAAAAACATTGGCGGTCATGGCTACAATGGGGATGTTTTTTGCTTTTGGCATATCCAGCGCCCGAATCCGCCGCGTGGCCTCCAGGCCGTCCATTTCCGGCATCTGTATATCCATAAAAATCATGTCATAAGCATCCGGGGTTTCACTGAACATCCTGAGCGCTTCGGCGCCGTTTTCAGCGCAGTCAATAATAAGTTCCGCCGGCTCTAACAGCGTCAGTACGATTTCCCTGTTTACATCCACATCCTCCGCCAGCAATACGCGCCGCCCCTTATACGGAGAGTAATTGTCGTGTGCCTCTACGCGGCTGCCCGGGCTGCCGCCGCCTGAAGCGGCAACACCGGTTTGAATATGCTCATTTATCGTTTCAATTTGATTTAAACGAACAGTAAAGAAAAAGGTTGAACCTTCTCCAGACTCCGATTCGATCCATATCCGGCCGCCCATAAGTTCAATAATCCGTTTTGTAATAGCAAGGCCGAGTCCTGTACCCCCGAATTTACGGGAAGTGCTGTTGTCAATCTGCTCGAAGGATTCAAACAGATGCTTTTGCTGGGCGGCGCTGATTCCGATCCCTGTATCGGATACCTCAAATTGAACCGTACATGCGGATCCGGAGGTTCCGCCGGCGTCGTAAGAAGCTTTCAGGCCGGGAATGCCGCCATCGTCAATCAGCAAACGCGCGTTCAGGCAAATCACTCCATTTTCAGGCGTAAATTTTACCGCGTTGCCGAGCAGGTTTGTGATCACTTGAACCAGCCTTTGATCATCTCCCTGCAGGTTGGCGGGAATATTTTCATTGATTGATACGCGCAGTTTTTGCTTTTTCTCATGCAGAGGAAAATTAATGATATTAACCGCTTTTTTAACGATGCTGTTAATATCGACATCCCGTACCGACAGCTCTATTTTATCGGCTTCCATTTTTGACATGTCTAAAATATCATTGATAATACCCAGCAGATGTACAGACGCTTCCTCGATTTTATCAAAAGAAAAATTCTTCTTCTCGACCCCGGATGCCAGCCGCCCTACAGACGTCATTCCCGTAATCGCGTTAAGCGGCGTTCTCATTTCATGGCTCATGGTATCAAGAAACACGGATTTGGCGATTGAAGCGGCTTTTGCCTCCTCGCGTTTCTCCGCCATTTCTTCCAGCATTCCTTCAAGCTGGCGCTGTTCATATCGGTTTCGCAATAACAACACTGCTAAAACCAGCAGTTCGGCAATACCGATAATAATTCCCGCCGCGATTGAATAATTCTTTTGCATGTTCATTTCCGCCATCG
>JAIRVC010000392.1 GCA_031254095.1 Acidobacteriota bacterium | reverse complement strand
GAATCAGCGCGATAACAGCCAATTTACGCCGGGATTTCTTCATTGCTTCCTCCGGGGAGATAACCACTCAGTGGAACCTCTAAAAACTCCAAAATCAAGGCTTGCGGCCGAGACAAAAGCGGAGTTTACATTTGACGTAAATAAGCATTTTGGATCGGCCGCGTAACGCAGAGTTTGGGGTTTTTAGAGGTTCCATTAGTATTTTTCCAGTTTATCCATGGTTTTGACGATAACACGGTTTAATGTACTGTTTTTTGCGTGTGCGTCAAGGCTTTGTTTATTGTATGTTTCCACGCATGATTAAACTGCGGTTTTTCTTTGCCGGTATCGTTGTTCTCCTGCTTTCGGGCTGTTCAAAACCCGTTCCGCCCCGGTCGGAATTTGTGCTGGCGACGATCTGCGCCATTGATCTCTACGGCAACGGAACGCCTCAGGTTTACCATGACGTTTTTACGCGGCTCAGGGAAATTGAAAGCCGTATGAGCGTCTTTGTGGAAGGATCCGATGTTGACAGGATCAATAAGGCAGCGGGAGTTGAGGCCGTCGAGGTTCACCCCGATGTATTTAACGTAATAGAAAGGGCTGTCTATTACGCGGAACTTTCCGGAGGCGCTTTTGACCCTGCGGTGGAACCGCTTGTTTCCCTTTGGGGTATCGGAGGGGAAAATCCCAGGGTTCCGGCCAGCGAGGAAATCGAAAGGGTTCTGCCTCTGATAAACTGGCGTGATATCGAGCTCGACCGGGGAAATAAAACCGTTTTCCTGAAAAGGCCGGGAATGGCCCTTGATCTGGGGGGCATCGCCAAAGGATACGCCGCGGACGAAGCGGCGGCGCTTATCAAAAAGGCGCGTATCCACCAAGCCATGATAAACATCGGGGGCAACGTCCTGACTGTCGGCGAAAAAAAAGACGGGCGCCCTTGGAAGATAGGCATACAGGATCCCATGAATACCCACGGCGCTTATATAGGGTTTGTTCAAACTGGAGAAAAAACCCTGGTTACATCGGGTGTTTACGAGCGGTTTTTTGTCGCCGATGGCGCGCGCTATCACCATCTTTTTTCCCCTTCGCTGGGATATCCTGCGGACAACGGGTTGCTGTCGGTTTCGATTATCGCCGATGTCTCCATGGATGCCGACGCGCTTTCCACCGCGGTTTTTGTACTGGGATATGAAAAAGGCAGGGCTCTTGTCGAATCGCTGGAAGGAGTGGACGCGGTTTTTGTGTTCGACGACCGGAACATATATCCGACCGGGGGCATTGATTTCACCCTCGTTGATGAAAATTACCGCGTTACCGGCAATTAAGCCGCCGCGAGGCGGCCAGCGGTTAGTGATCAGCGGTCAGAAAAATCCGCCGTGAACCATCTTTGATGGTAACTTCCGGAATTAAGTTATTAGGTAAGAAAAAATGTAGCTTGCCCGTCACGATAAAATCGCTATAGAATGTCTCCGCTAATCTGCGATTGAAAATATGCGGGATCAGGACGGCCTGTGACCGGAACAAACAGCGCGCAATCCCTCCCGGATTACGGCAGTTGCCGGAAAGGAAATGTATGGCGGAAGATTATAAACCGTGGATGTGGAAGCCGCCCGAAGGCTTTCAGGCTGTTGATTACAACGCGCCCCGACAGGATGCGCACGATAGATTATCCGGCCAGGCGCTCTTTACAAGGGACATTGAGTTGCCGGGTATGCTCTATGCCAAGATACTTACCTCGCCTTATGCCCACGCGCGGATTGTCAGCATGGATACAAGCCGCGCCGAAGCGCTTGCCGGAGTCCGGGATATATTGAAATTTAACGATCCCGAGATCGAATTTGAAAACACCACTGGAGGATATTGCTCGGCGCAATACAACATCCTCGCTCTTCCCGCCACGGCCGATTTCTACGAACACCCGATGGGAGTTGCCGTCGTCGCGGACAGCGAGGAGATTTGCGACCGCGCCCTGCGGCTGATCGAAATCAAGTGGGAAGAAATGCCGTTTATCCTCGACATGGAACAATCGCTGCAAGCGGAAGCGCCAAGGATCATGCCGGATGTGCTGCGGCTGAACCGGACGGCCAAAGATCCGAATACCCTCTATACCCGGACCACAAACTTCGGCGATGTCGAAAAAGGGTTCGCCGAGGCGGATCGCATCATAGAATACTCTTTCACGAGGCCGCCCAATACGGTTGCCGGAGTCGAAGCCATGGCTTGCGTCGTGCAGTGGCGCGGGGATTTTCTGGATATCTGGCCTCACCATACGGCGCATATGGATTTATTGTTGAGCGCTCCAAGCAGTCCTACAAGCGGGCTTAACTGGGTCGCGCTGGGTTATGGGTCTTCGTTCGCCGATCCCGGTCCCGAAGTGACGGGAAGATTCAAGCCGCTCCCGCCCATGTGCGAGCACAATAAAATATCGGTGACAATGCCGTACCAGGGCGCATGGTACGGCGGCCTCGCGTGGCTCGGATACTCCACGGCATTTATACGCATGGCGGCAATCCTCGCCAGGAGGGCGAAGGACAAGCCGGTGAAGCTCATTTACGATGAAAGCAATTTTTACCTTACCGGCGATGAGGCCGGAACCTATCGATGCCGCGTCGGCGCCAAGCTGGACGGGAAGATCACGGCGCTGGACTGGGATGTCGTCGGCCCGTTCGAAGAGCAACACATAGAGAAGACGCGCGCTTCCACCTCGATTAAGAATCTGCGCAATACGCAACGGTGGGCGCTCGTCAACCAGGGGCATCACATTTGCTTCAAGCATGGCGCAAATTGTTGCGTGCCTCATAACGTGATGATCGATCATGTAGCCGCCGAGCTTGGCCTTGACCCGACGGAAGTAGCTCTCCGAAACGACGGTTGCGCTGGCAATGACTGGGACTGGATAACGCGATACCAGAAGGAGAACGGCTTTCCGCAAAGACAGAGCCTGAGGGAAGTCCTCAAGCTCGGAAAAGAGGCAATCCGGTGGGATAAAAAGTGGCATACTCCCGGCACAAGGAAACTGGCCAACGGGAGAATGCACGGCATGGGCTTCATCGCCATCAACGAGTGGAGCTGGATAAACGGAAGAATGTTCGCGTGCCTGATACTGCGTGACGGGCTCCTTACGATCGTGGGAAGGCGCGCGGATTTCGGCGTGGATACCGAATCGGCATTCCGCAAGCTGGTGGCCGAGGAAGCCGGGCTCAGATATGAGGACATCGTCATTCAGCAGAAGAGTTCCCATGCTGGCGCTTTTGTCTTTTGGGTGCCCAGCGGATCAATGGGCATATCGCAGACCACTCCCCAGTTGGTCGTCGCGGCCCGGGAGCTGAAACGCAAGATACTGGATTATGCCGTTCGTCCCCGCATGGGCCGCGGCGGCAGTTCGACCATGTTTCCCGAAAAGACAGTCGAAGACCTGGATGTAAAGGGCGGATTTGTTTTTGAAAAGGCAAATCCCGCCAATAGAAAAACGGTAAGGGAAGTGGCGTCGCCTTTCTGGAGCGACGACCCCGCGATTGTCCATCCTACAGTTCCAACGGTGACCGGACTGACGATGGACGGAAAACCTCATACGCAGACGTACATAATGAGCCGCCAGGCGCATTTTATGGAGGTCGAAGTGGATACCGAGACGGGAGAAGTCATTGTCGCCGCGCTGGTATGCGTCAACGATGTCGGCCACCTGTTTAATCGCCGGGGAGCTGAAGCGCAGCAATATGGCGGCGCGGTCATGGGGTTGGGGAGAAGCGCGACGGAAGAAAAAATCTACTGTCCGAACACCGGCGTCGGGTTGAATTTCAACAACATCGGCTACCACATCGGAACAATGAACGATTATCCCGATGCCCAGTGCATCATCAATGAAAGCCACCAGGGCTATTCGGCCTACGGCGCCTGCGGCATTGGAGAGGATTCCGCCGCGGCGCTTTCGGGGATCACCGCGGGGGCAAT
>JAIRVC010000343.1 GCA_031254095.1 Acidobacteriota bacterium | reverse complement strand
ATCTTTCCGCTTGTCGGACGCGTCTTCGGCTTTCGCTTCCTGATATACGGCCTGAAAACCGGCAAATTTTAAAATGGATCCCGTCGCACGGAATTCCGCCCGTCCCGCCCGTATGTTGATTTCCGTATGATCGAATACGGCCGGATTCATCTGTGACGCGACAAAACGCGTCCAGATCAGGGCGTAAAGCTTCCAGAGCTCCGGCGTCAGGACATTTTTAAGGCTTTCGGGCGTACGCGCCACGGAAGTCGGCCGTATCGCTTCGTGCGCTTCCTGCGCGGCTTTCCCGGATTTATAGTAAATCGGATGTTTCGGCAGGTAGTTTTCGCCGAATTCCGAGCCGATCAGGGATCGAACCTCTGAAAGCGCGCTTTCAGAGACACGGGTTGAGTCGGTACGCATATAGGTAATAAGCCCGACTGCGCCTTCCGCGCCGACATCCATGCCTTCGTAAAGCCGCTGTGCCAGCATCATAGTCCGTTTAACGGAAAAATTCAGCCGGCGCGCGGCGTCCTGCTGCAATTTGCTGGTGGTAAAAGGCGGCGTCGGATATTTTTTCTTTTCCCTGCGTCGTATGCTTTCGACGACAAAGCGTTCGCCTCCAAGTTCCGCCACGATTTCGTCGGATGTTTTCTGATCGGAAACCGCCCATTTTTTTCCGTCGAACTTCAAGGCTCTGGCGACAAATTCCGGCGGCGTTTCCCCGAGTAAACGGGCGTCGAGAGTCCAGTATTCCTCCGACCTGAAAGCCCTGATCTCGCGCTCGCGGTCAACGATCAGCCGCAGCGCCACGGTCTGCACGCGCCCCGCCGAAAGGCTGCGGCGCACCTTTTCCCAGAGCAGCGGGCTGATTTTGTAACCGACCAGCCGGTCCAGGATACGCCGGGTGAGCTGCGCGTCAACCTTGTTTGAATCAATGCGCCCCGGATTTTTAAACGCTTCCTCAATGGCGGGCTTTGTGATTTCGTGAAAAAGCACACGGTAGACGTTTTTGGATTTACCGGCCAGCTCTTCATAAAGATGCTGGCAGATGGCTTCGCCCTCGCGGTCAGGGTCGGCGGCGAGATAGATGGCGCTGGTGTCCCTGGCGGCGGCTTTCAGTTCCTTGACGACCTTGGCTTTGCCGGGAATAACGGCGTACTGCGGGGCAAACCCGTTCTCAACGTCCACGCCAAGCTTGCTCTTGGGCAAATCCTTAATATGGCCGACCGAAGCCTTTACAATGTAATTCCTGCCAAGATATTTACCGATCGTCTTTGCCTTGGCCGGGGACTCGACTACTACTAATGCCTTATTCATAAGAAGCGCAAATATACCAATACTGAAAACAAATCCAATGAAAAAATCAAAATAAAATAGTGGTCAGTAGTCAGTGGTCAGTGGCCAGAAGGAGGCGAAATTATTAAAATAACAGGTTAAATGCTTTAATATTAGATAGTTGCAAGCATTTACCTTTTTTGATTATCCATCGTCCTTCCAAAACCAACATTAACGCTAACCAACCATCACCTACAAATCACCGCGCAGCTTTACATACATGCTTCCTGGAAGCTGCCGCGCGAGCCCCGCCGCCTCCAGTTCCATCAGCGCGAAACTGAGCCTGGGGATATTAAGCCCGAACTGTTCCGCTAATCCGTCAAAATGAACGGCTTCGTCATCTTTTAAAAGCTCCAGCAGACGCGCGCCGTCTTCCGAAACCGCGCCGGTGGCAGGCTTTTCGGATATTTGCGCTTCTTCCTTTAAGAATATATTTCGGCGAATTTCCTCCGGAAGCTCGTCAACGATATCGCGCCACCCCTGAACGAGCTTTGCGCCCTGCTTGATGAGAAAATTCGGGCCGAGGCTCTGGGGCGAAGTGACATTGCCGGGAAGGGCGAATACTTCACGGTTCTGCTCCATGGCAAGGCGTGCGGTGATTAGCGAACCGCTTCGCTCTCCCGCCTCAATCACCAGCGTGCCGAGCGATAGACCGCTGACAATGCGGTTGCGTATTGGGAAATTTCGCGGCGAAGGGGAAGTCCCCGGAGGAAATTCCGAAATAATCAACCCTTTTTGCGTTATGCGCTCCGCGAGTTGCCGATGCTCGCGGGGATATATAATGTCAATCCCGCAGCCGAGTACGGCGATCGTCGTTCCGTCTTTTTCGAGGCAACCGCGGTGCGCCGCGGCGTCAACGCCGCGCGCCAGGCCGGAAACCACGCATAAGCCGCGCTCGCCCAAATCCGCGCCGAATTCCTCGGCCATACGAAGGCCGTAAACCGTCGGCCGCCGCGTCCCCACAATTGCCACGCTCGGCGCGGCGAGAGCGTCGAGATTGCCGCGCGCGTAAAATACAGTGGGCGGGTCGGGAATTTCGCCCAGCAGTTCGGGATATCCGGTCGAACCGGCGAGAATGATATGAACACCCGCGTTTACAGCCCAATTATAAATTTTTTCCGCTTCGCTCCTGAAAGCGCGGCGGCGTATCGGCGTTCGCGCCTCCCTGGGAACGCCGACGGCCTGAAGGCCGTCTTCGCCCAGAGAAAAAAGAGCTTCAAGGCGCGGCAGTTTTTTGCGAATACGGTTCTGTGTTATAAGCCCCACACCGGGCAGCAGGGTAAGTTCAATGGCGAGTTTCGTCAACCCGCCGTTTCGGCAGTCTGCGGCGTCTTTTAAAATCATAATTATTTTTATCCCGATATAATGTTTCGCGGTTCATCAAAATATTGCGTTCGTCTGCAACTTCTTTATTTCAGAAGTTACCATCAAAGATGGTTCACGGCGGATTTTCCGACCACTGATCACTGCCCACTGGCCGCCCTGATGCGGTTGGTCAGCGGTGGTCGGAAAAAATTCGCAGTTTCTGATATAGTTAAAAAATCTTGAAGAAACGAGATCGGAGTGACCTGTATGGAACGCTTTTTTAATAACGCGGGGCCAATCAAGCCGGAACTTCATTATCACATTGATCCGCTCACGCGGCTGGACTGGGAGGAAGTGCGGAAACTGATTTACGGGCAGCGTTATTTTGTCCTGCACGCGCCGCGTCAGACGGGCAAAACCAGCACACTGCTTGCGATGATGAGCGTTCTGAACGAAGAAGGCCGTTACGCCTGCGCCTATGCCAATATTGAAGCGGCGCAGGCCGCGCGCGGCGATGAAACCCAAGGCATTCCCGCGGCGTGCAGCGCTATTTCACGTTCGCTGGCCCTGTATCTGCGCCGCCCGGAACTTGAAGACTGGTATCAGGAAAAAGGCCGGCAGTTTTCACCGCAGGATCAGCTTTCCAAACTGTTGAGCCATTGGACAACG
>JAIRVC010000336.1 GCA_031254095.1 Acidobacteriota bacterium | reverse complement strand
TACAACCTCAAATAAAGAACAAGCCAGACGCTGGTCTGAGATCGTCGCGATAAAACGTAAAACAAATATCGGAGTTATTACCGAATATGAATTTGATTTTGAAACCGCAAGGAAAGAATTGACCATCATTTCTTTTGATAAACCCGATGAAAAATGGTTGGATTTTGTGTGTATTAACAGGAGCGGCAGAATGCCTGCCGAACCTTTTGACATAGCAATCGGGCCTGTTGCAAACGATCAGGTATACACGGTAGTTACATTGTATGAGCAAGGCGTACTCTCAAAAGAAGCGGCCATAATAGAATTGAGGGTACGGAAATTGTACGATCAAATACTGTTTCACACCGAAAAATCCTTGAATTATTGCCGTTATATCCGGCATGTTGAAATTGGAGGAGCGTCAAGTGGAAAGCAATAAATTTGCGGCAATCCTCCCGGTTATAATCGGAGGACTTGTTAATAAAATTATTACAGAAACTCATATTGGCGAAGATGAAGCGTTTGAAAAACTTTATAACTCCAAATTATATACCGCGTTGGAAAGCGAGGAAATGAAGGTTTGGACATACAGTATTCCAAAGCTGTTTGACCTCTATCAAAACGAAATAAACACGGGGGAATTAGTGCTTCCCGATTATTAGAAGGAATCTTTTATGTCTGAAATAGTAAAATTTAAAGCGTTTTGCCTTGAAAGATACAAATACGCTCACAACATGAAAGGACGCGAAACCTTACGCCTGTTTAAACAATATGGCGTTATGGATTACATCGGGTCCTTCTATGATGTGCTTCATACCTTCGGCGATAGATACATCGTTGCGGATATTGATGAATTTATCGCTGCCCGTCAAACGGTGTAATGCAAAATAATCCCTCCTCGTTCAAGGAAATTGGCCGCGCAGATTTCGCGGCAGGTAGAAAGTCTTGTTGTCGCTCATGTAAACCGCCACGCTGGAAAGTTCCACGCGCTTTCCGTTTATAACGGCAATATTAGTATTGCCGTTGATGGAGAGGCTGTTTGCCCCGTCTTCGACCTTCAGCGCAACCGTTTTGGAACCATCGTCCTGGACGATCTCGTATTTCATTCCTTTGAATACGCTTGTGTGCGGCGAATATATCTGATCTGTCAGGCGGTCCAGTTCGCCCGTCAATCCCAATTCTGCGAGAAGATATTTATTAATTTCCGTGCCGTCTAAAAGCCCTCTAGCAATCCGTCCTTTAGGATGGTAGGACGCCAGAAAAACATCTTCTCCCGTATGCCCCGCCGTTGTGAACGCGATCACAGTGCGCGAAGATATTATGGATCTGAAAACCGTCTCCAACCGCGGCCGCCGCCTTCTGTCTGCATCCGGAATGTCGTTGGCGAAGTAGTCGCCCGCTGAAATAATGGACGCGGTTTCTTCTTCGGAGAGATCGCTTATGCCAGTGTATTGCTCGACGAAAGCTCCGATGTTCTCCGGAGCGATTTTGTCGGAATTTATTTTTTGCGCCAATCCTTCGGGGGTACGTTTAATTTTCCGCAGCGGGCCGATCAAAGCCTCAAGCGGCAGTTTGTCATAATTTGAATTTGTTTTTGGCCCGCCGATGCTGATGCCGCCGGTGCCGTGATCCGCAAGAATCAGAACGAGGGTGTTTTTATCTTTTTTCGCGAATTCGATGGCTTCTTTAACCGCGGCGTCGAAAGCGAGGAACTCGGTGACCGCGCTTATGACATCGTGGTAGTGAGCCGCCCAGTCTGTCTTGCTTCCCTCCACCATAAGGAAAAAGCCTTTCCTGTTCCGCGACAGCATATCCAGAGCCTTGGCGGTCATTTCGGCAAGCGAAGGCGTCTCCGCCGGATCGCGGTCGATGTCGTAGGGCTGCGCTGCGCCGCCGAACAAAGCCCAGAGTTTATTGCCGGTATGGCCGCGGAAAGCGTCAAGATCGTTTGCGATATACTCCGTTCCTGTCGATTTAAGATATTCTTTTTGCGCGTCGCTTATGTAGTTTGTGCCGCCGCCGAACATGACGTCAATCCCGTTATGCGTCATAATGCTGCCTATCGCGGCGTAATCAGACCGGTTGCCGCTGTGCGACATCGCATCGGCGGGGGTGGCGTGTGGGAACTCGCAGGTTACAACTAGACCTACGGACTTGCCCTGAAGAATACGCATCGCCTCGCCTACCGTGGCTAACGGCTGAAACGCCCTGGAGGGATCCGTCGTGTATATGTCGTTGGGAGTCTGGTTTGGATAGGTGCTAACGAATCCCGTTCGCGACCAGTATCCGGTGAAATAGGTCGAAGATGTGGGCGCGGAGTCGCCGATTACGGCATCCGAGCTGTGCGTTTTTACCAGTCCGCTCAGGTATGGATCCACGGCAAGGCGCGCGTCTCCGTCCATAACGCCCCACTGATACCATCGGGAAAGCGTCAATACCGGCACGGAAGTGCCGTCGGATATAAGTACAATCACATTTTTAATGTCCCCGTTTCCGGTTCCGCACGATACAAAGAGCGCCGCGCACAGAAATATATGTAAAATAAGAAAAAATCTTTTCATGCTCCACGCCTCCATTTTGTCTTTTTATCTTTTACGACACGCACCTTTATTTTATAGCTGTTTCAAGGGTTCTCGCTACCAATTTATTGAGGCTTACGCCGTCGCGCGCCGCCCGCATGGCAATACGCTGACGAATTTCAGGATTCAGGCGTACATTGAAGGTTCCGGGAAAATGTTGACGTCCCACCATAGGGAAACACTGATTAATTGTCTGCGCGGGATGAAGTGCGAGGCGCACGGAGCGCAGGAACCGAGGCATATATCAACGATATGTTGAGGTTACGAGCACCGCGCA
>JAIRVC010000202.1 GCA_031254095.1 Acidobacteriota bacterium | reverse complement strand
TGCTCGAACGGCAAAAGGAATTGCAGCTTGTTTACGAACGAGACTTTTCAAAGCATAACGGCAAGGTTAATCCCGCCCGCATTTTAATGGTGTTTAGAAATATCGTCGCGCAGCTTGCCAAAGAAAATAATAAGTTTGTATACAAAAACATTCAGGAAGGCGCGCGGGCGCGCAACTTTGAAGAAGCCGTCGAGTGGCTTGTTACCGCGGGAATAGTGAATCGGCTGTATCTTACCAGGAAAAATGAAATGCCGATAAAGGCATTTGAAGATTTGTCGGCGTTCAAGCTGTACCTGTTCGATACGGGGCTTTTGAAATATATGGCCGAAATCCCGAACGAGCAGATTATCCTGAATAAAGACTTTCAGTTCAAAGGGGCGCTCGCGGAAAATTTTGTGCTGCAGGAATTGAAAACAACTTTTTCCTCCGAAGTAAAATACTTTACCTTCGACCGATACGAGGTGGACTTTCTCATTCAGGACGCGCGCGGCGAAGTTATACCGATAGAAGTAAAGGCTGGCGCAAACGCCTCGTCGGCAAGCTTTAACGCTTACAACAATAAATATAACCCCGCGCGGCGCGTCCGCTACTCAACGCTGGGCTACAGGCGCGACGGCAACATCATCAACATTCCGCTTTATCTGGCGGGAAAAACTGCGGGCTTGATTTAATCGGCCTTTCCTCTTAATAATGGTGAAATGAATTCCTCGGAAAATAATTGCGACGCCGGACAGCTTGAAGCCGCCGGCTTAACAAAGGACTATCGCGGGCGCAAGGTCGTTGACAACGTAAGCCTGGAACTGCGTCCGGGCGAAGTGGTCGGCCTTTTGGGGCCGAACGGCGCGGGTAAAACGACGACATTTTATATGATCGTGGGTCTTTGCGCCCCTTCAGGCGGCGAGGTGCGCCTTTGCGGAGAAAATATCACGGATATGCCTATGTATCAGCGCGCGCGAGGAGGCATCAGTTATCTGCCGCAGGAACCGTCCGTGTTTCGCAAGCTTTCCGTAAGGGAAAATGTTCAGTGCATCGCTGAAACGCTGCCGATTCCCGCCAGGCAGCAAAAAAAGCGCGCGGAAGAGCTTCTTGAAGAATTCGGAATCGCCCATCTCGGCAGTCAGGGCGCATGGACGCTTTCAGGCGGCGAACGCCGGCGTCTGGAAATCGCAAGGGCGCTGGTGCTAACGCCAAGGTTTATTTTGCTCGACGAGCCGTTTGCCGGCATCGATCCTCTTGCGGTCTTAGACATACAGCGCATTATCAGCGGACCGCACGGACTGAAAAACAAGGGAATCGGCGTGCTGATCACCGATCATAATGTACGTGAAACTTTGAATATTACAGACAGGGCCTATATAATAAACGATAGCAGAATTTTAAAGGAAGGTTCTCCGGAGCGTCTGGCGAACGATGATGATGTCAGGAAAGTGTACCTTGGCGAAAATTTCAGGCTGATCTAGCATATGAGTCGAAGACCGTATTTAAGGCAAAGTTTGGATCTGCGCCTGAGTCAGCGTCTGGCGCTTACTCCATCGCTCCTGCAGAAAATTGAACTCCTGCAGCTCAATAAGCTTGAACTGCAGGAAATGCTCAATAATGAACTGATCGAGAATCCTCTCCTTGAGGAAATACCGGAGGCGGAGATCCCGCGTGATCTTTTGCTTGCCGATACAGGAATGCCGGATGAAATCGTTCCGCGTGAAATACAATCTTCAAAGGAGCGCGACTCGTTTGACGAAATCGACTTTCGCTATTTTTTTGACGAATACCTGAATACCGGCTACCGGAACCGCGAAGTGGAAGACATCGAACGTCCGGGTTTTGAAACCTTTCTTTCGCAGGCGCCTTCGCTTGAAGAGCATCTTAACTGGCAGCTCGGGCTGATTGAAATACATCCGGAAATTGCGCGCGTCGCCGCCGAAATCATAGGAAATCTGAACGAAGACGGGTATCTGGGACTGAGCCTTGAGGAATTAAGCGAAGTCTGCGGTTGCGGCATGACGGAAGCCGAAGAGGCGCTGCGCGTTGTGCAGGACATGGACCCGATCGGCATCGGCGCGCGCAATTTGCGCGAATGCCTGCTTTTGCAGCTCGCGAGTCTTGAAATGAAAGACAGCCTCGCCTGGAAAATTATCGAGGAACATCCCGGATTGCTTGAGGGCCGCAAGTTCAAAGAGATCGCCTCCGCGACCGGCTCGTATTTTGATGAAGTGCTGCGCGCCGTGGAAAGCATCAAGGGGCTGATTCCAAAGCCCGGCCTGAAGCACGGCAATCAGAAAGCGACTTATGTTCAGCCCGAGGTCGTAATCACCAGGGTTGACGATGAATTTGTCATTCTGCTCAACGATGACGGAATGCCTCAACTGCGCGTAAATGAGGGCTACAGGGCGCTTCTCAAGAACAAGGACATAGACGGAGAGGCCAGGGATTATCTCAAGGAAAAATTTCGTTCCGCCGGCGATCTTCTGCGTAGCGTCAGCCAGCGCAAGCAAACCATTTACAAAGTCTGCGTCTGTATAGTAAACAGGCAGAAGGAATTTTTGGAAAAAGGCCCGACCCATCTGAGACCTATGATGATTAAAGACGTGGCGGGCGAACTGGGCGTGCATAGCTCGACTATCAGCCGGGTGGTCACAAACAAGTATGTGGACACGCCGCAGGGAGTCATGGAACTGCGGAAGTTTTTTACGATGGGCGTGGAAAATGAGTCCGGCGAGGATATGTCGATTGTTCAGGTTAAACTCAAAATTCGTAAACTGATAGAGGAGGAGAATAAAAAGAAGCCGTATTCAGATAATCAGCTTGGCCAGTTGCTGCGGCGGGACAATGTTTTCATCACCCGGCGCACGGTGGCCAAATACCGGGAACAAATGCAAATTGCCGGATCGCGTGATCGCAAGAGCGGATATCTTGTCTAAAACATACAAAGAAAGGGGAAAACAGGATGAAAGTGGAAATAACAGGAAGGCACATAGAAGTCACCCCCGCGATACGAACCTATATCCAGAAGAAACTTGGAAAATTTACAAGGATTCTGGGCGACGACATAAACTTTCATGTGGTTGTCGGCGTGGAAAAGGAACGGCAGAATGTAGAGATTCTGCTTAAATCACGGCTGCTTGAATTGGCCGGGAAAGGCAGTTCCAACGATCTTTATAACTCCGTTATACTGGCGATTGAAAAACTGGAACGTCAGGCATTGAAACAAAAAGGGAAAATGATTGAGGGCAAGCGGCAGAAGGCGGCCAGAGAAAAATCCGTCGCCATTCAGGCTGACGCGGACGCGCCCGTCCCGCGCACCGTAAAGCGTAAATCCGCGAAGGTGCGGGAAGAGGCGCTGCGCAAAAAACCGATGACGATTGAAGAAGCGGTGCTGGAACTTGAACAGGCCGAATATCCTTTCGTGGTTTTCCGCAATTCGGAGAGCGATGAAATGAATGTTGTTTACCGCCACAAGAAAGGCGCTATCCGTGTAATTCGGGGAGAGTAGGGTTAGTGGCTAGTGGCTAGCAGTTAGTGGCTAGTTTTGTAAAGAAATGGAAGCCTTGCCTTAACAGCCCGGCTCATCCATGAGCGGCGCGATAAATCGCGCCTTCTAGCCACTAGCCACTGGTCACTAGCCACTATTTTACAGGTTAAAACGTGAGCGATTCTTCAAGTAACAGTGTGAAAAATTTTCCGGACGCGTCTGTCGGCCTTCCGGTTTCGATCACTGTTGGAGAATTCGTCAATGAATCCCGATCCGATCTTAAACTCGAAGTTCTGTGCGGACACGAATACCTGGACAATAAAATCGGATCCGCGCAGTTGCAGAAACTTGGCATGGCATTGGTCGGCGCTTCAGGCGATATCTATCCCGACCGTATTCAGGTAATAGGACGCACGGAATCAGATTTTCTTCAATCATTGGAGGAAGATGACCGGCGGCGCGCGATTCGGCGAATCAGAAAATATGAAATCTG
>JAIRVC010000163.1 GCA_031254095.1 Acidobacteriota bacterium | reverse complement strand
GAGATTTTCCGTTCGCTGCAGTTTCATCAGCCGTTCGCGCTGCTGCCGGTACAGCGTGGAATTTTCAAGCGCCAGCGCGAATTGCGCGGCCAGCGACATAAATATATCGATGTCTTTATCCGCTATACGCCAGCCCGGCCGGCCTGATCCAAGCATAACGACGCCGCTCAGGCGGTTGAAGGAAATCAGCGGCGCGCAAACCTGGATGCCGTACCGTGTCAGCATTTCCCTTTCAGCTTCGCTGAGATATTCGCACGCGCCGCGGTCGCGAGAAACAACAAGACAGGTTTCGTTGACCAGCAGCCATTTCGCCAGCGATCCGCGCCGGCTAAGCTGAACGCCGGACAATTCTTCCGGCGGAATTCCCAGGCTGAAACGCGGCTTAAACAGAAAGCGTCCCGGTTCAGGCTGAAAAAGAATTACATGATCGCAGTCGAACAATTCCCTGATACGCACGGCCACGCTGGCCTGAAGAGATTCGGGATCGACAATCAGCAGCAGGGAGCGGCCGAAATCATGCAGTATCTGTCCGGAGGAAAGCTTTCGCCGGCTGCCGACATCGTCACGATCGTATTTCACAAAACCAGAATCCATCAATCAGCGCTTCCCCATTCCCCGTGCAATTCGCAAAGTGAAAAATAAGCTCCGGCGTACCGGCGATTATTCCGGATCATCCGCGCCGGGCGTTCCGTAGCGTATGGTTGTCTTTGCGTCAAATCTTCTGTAATCGTCGTAAGTGACCGTTTGTTCGATGCGCACCGTATAATCAGGAAAACGCAAGCGTTCGTCCGCGTGCGTCCAGACGGGGAACCAGTATTTCCCGTCTATCATATTGCGCAGGGTTTCAAACTCTGGAAAAAGGTTAGTTTTCGACTGCGGCACGGCTTTTCCCAGCGTCCGCACCACCAGAAAATCAACATCGTCAACCCATATTTTCCCCTCGAAATACAGGCGTCCCCGCTTGATGTTTTTGGGTTTAACCGCAAAAACGTAACAGTTCAACTCGTCCACGCGCTCCTTGCCTTCATATTTGAGGTCGTAAAGCGGCAGGTCGGCCGTCGTCAGAGCGAAAGGGTTGAGGTTGTTGATAATTTCATCATCTTCGCGCGTCCATCGCACCGCCCGCAGTTCGCCCCTGCGGCTGATCTGTCTTATATCGCGGCTTCCGTCGTCGTTGAAAAACACTTCGGAAATCAGTTCGATCCATTCGTTTGAAGGGCGTCCGTCCACAGACAGAACACGCACATAAACGTTCTGCACATAGGTATAGTTCATCCAGGCTTTGTAGAACTCCGCTTCTTTGTCCGTGAACTTTTTAATGATCTCCTCGGGCGACAGGTCTTTTTCAGCCGCGCCGGGCGGAACTGTCTCATCCGCGCCGTATAAGCCCGGCATGGCGCACGCGAACAAGACCAGCGTAACCAGTTTCAAAAATCTCATGCCTCACCTCCGAAATATCGTTTCAGGGTTTTCGGCCGCCGGCGGCAGCCAGATAATACTACCCGAAATTTTTTGATGAAACCGGAGCGGTTTTCGTTCAGTAATTACCGCGGGAACGCGGACACCCCTACTGACCACTGATCATTGATCATTGACCATTCGAAGCCGCAAACCAGTTGATCTGGCGGGCTATGCCGCGCAGAATGCCGACGTCAGACGCTTCCATTCCGGCGCGCCCAAGGAGCCGCCTGATGGCAAACATCATGTGTTGAGCGTTTTGCGGATGCAAAAATCCTGTTTTCAGAAGGGCTTCTTCGAGCTGCGCGTACATGGCTTCGGTTTGTTCGAGCGAGGCAAGCCGCAGCGCGCGGCCGGGTTCGCGCGTAAGGCTGCCGAGCATCAACTCATAAGAAATAATCATGACCGCCTGGGCGATGTTGATGCTGCACGCATTCCGGCTGGTCGGAATGCGGATGAGAAACTGGCAGAGCCGCAGGTCTTCATCAACCAGTCCGGTATCCTCCGGCCCGAAGACAATTCCTACGGTCTGCTCCCCGGCCTGTTCGAGAATTTTCGGCGCAAGCTGCCGCGGCGTCGAGGTATCCGCGCGATAGCCGCCGATCGCGCCGGTGGTTCCAACAAGCAGGTGTGTTTCAGCAATGGCGTCGGCCAGCGACGGATAAACTCGCGCCGCGTCAAGCACGCCGGTTCCCGCTTTAGCCATGCGCCGGGCTTCTTCGTTAATTTCACAGCGCGGGTCGGCGAGAACAAGCCGCCCAAGCCCCATGTTGGCCATGGCGCGGGCGGCCGAACCAATATTTCCCGGATGCCTGGTTCCGGCAAGAATAACGACTATGTTGTCGAGCGGCATAAACGTTCACTCGCCTTTTGCGGCGATCGGCGGGGCGGCCTACCACCAGCCGAGCAGTTTATTAGATGGAAGGCGAAATCCGGGCTTATGCCAGGCGTCTCTCCACGGCACGCCAAATGAATCAAGAAGAAAGGCAGCCGACGGCGTCTGCGTATTTCCATTCAGATCGGTATATTGAAAATTCACCATTCTGTATCCGCTCAGGATTTCCAGCCCTCCGCTGCGTTCAAAAGAATAAGGGCTGACGAAGACGCCTAGCAGCTCTCCTTTTTTGTCGTAAACCGTCAGCCCTGTCAGTGAATTTTCCGGCAAAAATTTAAGCAGCGAATTGGAGAGCGGCAAAAGAACCTCGTTAGGGTTTTTCTCCTTCACCAGAAAAACCTTATCAAATGAAAGCGCCTGTTCCGCGAGGGCGGCCTCAACAACGGCGGTCAGATCTTCGCGCGAAATCCGTTCATCTTCACGAATTTTCCTCAGCGCCGCCGCGTGGCTTTCCCAGTCAACCTCATCGTGCGCGGGATTAACACAGTTTTCCACGTCCTTCCAGCGCCCCATTTTCGCCTTGCCGGAGATCTTTAGCCGGCAGGGGAACACCACGACCGCTTCCTCGTAAGCCCGGGAAACGATCGCATCCACTTTCTTTTTAATCTCGTCGCGATTGTTTTGTCCAAAAACCGGCAAGGCAAGACCGAGACACATCAAAAAAAATAAAATGGATTTCAACAGGACTTTCATAATCAGGCTTCCCTCCGGATGACGGCGCAAGCGGGCGAGCCTGCGCGTTTCAGATTTACAGATTCAAAATACTTATACATTTTAACATAAAGTATTATTACCCCGTCTGCCCGTTTTTCTGTTACAATCGCACACTGTGCGGAGGCGAATCCGGCCTGGTGGTCGGCCTGGACTTCAAATCCAGTTTGGGATTCGGCGGGAGCCGGGTTCGGTGGGTTCGATTCCCATGCGCCTCCGCCATACGCCATTCAATACCGTCTGATACGACTCAATACAGATCAACAACTTCAATAAATTCAAGAAATTACCCGTTTTGGTTGTAAAATGGAGGCGAATAGAATGGTATGTCCGCGTCTCGCGCCTGCGGCGCTGATTTGATGTGTTTTGTATTTTTTTAGCGCGCTCGCCTTGAACGGATCAGGGAAACGCTCCATTTCATGCCGCCAAAATGCTATGATTGACAATCGTATGAAATTACGGAAAATAAAAGACCGCTTCTATTGAAGCGTTTAAAAAACGATAAATGCAATAGAAACCAAGGAGCTGGTAAAAATGACTACATCTTCCGCTGATCGATATATATTCACGTCTGAATCCGTTACGGAAGGACATCCGGACAAGGTCTGCGATTACATCGCCGATTCCATTCTGGACGCCTATTTACAGCAGGATCCCAAAAGCCGTGTCGCCTGCGAAGTTCTCTGCAAGGAAAATCATGTAGTGATCGCGGGAGAATTCACATCAGGCGGGCAGGTCGACCACGAAGCGGTCGCCCGGCAGGCCATACGTGAAATCGGCTACGTGGATCCCGCCGAGCTTTTTAACGCCGATG
>JAIRVC010000116.1 GCA_031254095.1 Acidobacteriota bacterium | reverse complement strand
GCTTCTCTCTGGCGATGCCCCGAAAAACGTTCGCCTTCTGATGGCGCAAGGCGCCATTCCGCTCCCGGCAAGGGATGCCGTCGAACTGCTGGCACGCCTTAGCGGAGACGAAGACGGCGAAATCGCTCAGCAGGCGGTAAAAACCCTCAATGAATGGAACGAATCTGAAATCCTCTCGCTGCTTCGTCTGAAGGACTGTTCCGCGGTTGTTCTTGATTTTTTCGCGGAAACGCAGCGGCCTGAACATTTTTTGCAGGCTGTCGCGGCCAATCCGTCCGCTTCCGGGGAGACCATCGCGCGTTTGGCCGTTGCGGCTGATTCCGCGCTGCTTGACGCCATTTTAGACAACCGGAAGCGTATTCTTGAATTTCCCGCGATACTTGAAAATATCCGGCGCAATCCATCGGCAAACGCCCGGATGCTCGGACTCGTACAGGAAATAGAAACTGAATTTCAGGAAAAAAAACGGAAAGATGACTTGATTGAATCCGCCGCGCGTGAAGGAGACGCCTTTGCCGCGCCGGAAGACATCCTGAATTTAGAAGATGAAATCGCCCTGCTTCTGTCTTCGCCTCCGCCGGACATCGACCTTTCCCTTGAAGGTTTGCCGTTCGAAAGCGACGACGGCAACGCCAATATCGTCAGCCGCATTTCTTCCATGCCGCCGAAGGAAAAAATAAAATACGCTCTTTTTGGCGCCCGTGAGGTTCGCGCCATTTTAATACGCGATACCAACCGTGAAGTTACCCGCGCCGTGCTTCGCAGCCCCAAGCTCAGAGAAAGCGAAGTCGAGGGAATAGCCGCCATGCGTGGCGTTTCCGAAGATGTGCTTCGTGAAATCGGAGCCAGCCGGGAATGGCTTAAAAACACCATGGTCGTGAATAATCTCGTAAAGAATCCGAAAACGCCGCCAATGATCGCGCAACGCCTGATGCCACGCCTGCGCACGCAGGAACTTACGCGCATGGCGCGTGACCGCAGCATTCCGGATGCGACCCGCAATAACGCCCAGCGCTTGGTAAAGCAACGCGCGGCGGCGGAAAGCGGCAGACAGTTGAAGCGCTGATTTAATGAACGCGAGCCGCCTCACGGCGGCCAGCGGTACGTGTTTCCTTGGCAGCGGCGGCCGCTCCGGTCGCACGCCGGAAAAGTGGGTTCACATTGCGACCCGCCGGAACCATCTTTGAGATAATTTCCGGAGTGGAGTAATAGGCAGGCTTGATAAGCAGGGATGGGAAATCCGGGGCGCATACGCGCCCCTTTTTTCTAACAAATTTAGCGGTTTCCAGAAGTTATTTCAGGTGATCCTTTAATGGAGGCGCGTAAGCCCAGACAACCTTCAGAGGCCCGTCGCCTATGTTGTAAAGGGTATGTTCCACGCCTACAGGATTCCAGAAAGCTGTGCCGGGTACGATATCGTATTCTTCGCCGGTACTCATAACCAGCTTGCCGTGGCCTTCAATGCAGTACAACGCTTCTTCCTCGGAGTCGTGTTTGTGACAGGGAATGCCGCTACCCGGCTGGGAAATATTGATGCCCATGGACAATTTCTTTGCTCCGACGGTATGCTCGGAAATCAGCGTTTTGGAAAGCCGTTCCCATCCGCCGGTGGTTTTTGTGACGCCCTCAATATCTTTTTCGTAGATAACAGTAGTCATTTTTACTCCTTAATTTTGGGATATTTAAATCGAGCCGGATGTTTTTTGTGCAACAGGCGCGAACTTTTTATTTTACAACATTGCGTGAGAGCGGGACAGTGGAAATATTCTCTGCTTCGCCGCGCGCTTTTTGCAAAAATTATTAAACAAAAACTATGACGATTTGGACATTCGTAGTAAGATGTGAATGTTTAAAAATAAAACAATATTTCGGACACAGCTCCGGCGGGCAGCGGTTTGACGGGAAAGAGTTTTGCCGGTTCCTGATAATTTTTAATTGTTAATGGAATGAATCTTTTCCTCCGATATGACTGTCCGGGAGGACTATGTAATGATGACGACATCAATGAATTCCGTAAACATGGTTCTGATTCCGCGTCAAATAACGCAGCCTGCGCAAACCAGGGCCAGCGAAAAAACGGTTGAAGAGGCGCTCAAGGAAGAGCAACCGCAGACGGAAAATATTCCCGTACCCAAGATTTCCACGGGAAAATCCCCTGTGGATATTAGAATGTTTGGCATCCAAAAGGCGGCCGATGCTGGTCTTTTAAGGCCGGTTTGGCTGGAAATGATGGAAATGCTGGACGGAGACATGCCGCGGACGCGCGACCTTGTGGAACGGGCAGTAAAAAATGGCGGCGACGAGACGGAACTTGTTGCGGATGAAGCAAAGCGTGTTGATGAATCAGGACGTGTTGCGACGGATGAAGCCAAACGCGCTGTTGAATCAGAAGGCGCTGCGAATGTAGCGGCCGCGCGTACCGATAAATCCGCCCGCGCCGCGACGGTTGATGAAGCAAAACAGGTTGTTAAAACAGAAGACGCTGTGGACGGAACGGCCGCGCGTGCTGATAAATCCGCCCGCGCCGCGACGACTGACGGAACCGGGCAGTCTACGGCTTCATTGAAATAAGTATTCGCCCCGCGCGCTTATTCCAGTATGGCTGTTGCCGCCGCCCAGTTATCCGTGTGCGTCAGGCTTATGTGTATCTTGCCGATGCCTTTTGACGCGGCGATTTCTGATGCGGCGCCATGCAGTAAAATTGTCGGCGCGTCATATTCGCATCGGCGCACTTCGACATCAAGCCATGTTACGCCTTTTGACCAGCCGGTTCCAAGCGCCTTAAAGACAGCCTCTTTCGCCGCGAAGCGAACCGCGAAATGTGGCGCGGGATCTCTTCGCGCCAGACAAAACCGCCGTTCTTCCGAAGTAAAAACGCGCGTCAAAAAACGTTCGCCCGTTCCCGCGAGAATTTTTCTGAATCGCGCGATTTCAACAATGTCGATGCCGGTTCCTATTATCATAACTTATCTCCGTGTAAAACGGGTTGACAGGCCGCCGCGCCGCCTCGCAATATGTCGTTTATGCTGACGGATGGATTCATTTTACGCGAAAACCGGGAAATACCTTATTACAGTTGCCGGGCATTTGAAAGCCTTACGTGGCTGCGCCATGGCTTTTCGACGCGCCGTTACGG
>JAIRVC010000098.1 GCA_031254095.1 Acidobacteriota bacterium | reverse complement strand
GGGCGGCCGGGGACGGTCGCCCATACTGATCACTGACCACTGACTACTGACCACTATGAAGCGGCTGTGATTTTGCCGCGCGTTTGGCTAAAACCATTGGCGCCGTTTCATAGAAATTGAACGCTATCAATGTTCCCACGCACATGAGGCCGACGCAGAGCCACATGGCCGCGCCTTCGCCGTAACTATCCGCCAGGATTCCGGCGATTATAGCGCCAATGACCGTTCCGCAAAGTTCTCCAAAGCCCTGAATCGTCGCTACGGAAGTGGACGCGAACTTGGGATTAATGGATTCCGTGGGAACCGGGCCGTTAAACACCGCGATAACGCCCGCTCCGCACCAGCCGAAGAACGCGCAGAAAAGCATCAGCGGAAGATTGCCCGCTGGAACATACAGCAGGCCCAGCGGGGTAATAATGCTCAAAAATCCGAAGATGATAATGATGGGCGTTCGTCCGAATTTGTCAGACAAAGCTGGAACGGTCATACCCCAGACAATGCCGCCAACGCCGAGAGCCGACATGACAAAGCTCATGGTCGTCTGCGAAAATCCTTTTACGTTTACGAGGAACAGCGGGGCAAACGATGCCATCACAACGTACCAGCCGATTATGCAGACGGAGTATAAAAGACAGGTAACGATATTCCTGTTCTTGAGAATCTCCTTAAATTCGCCTTTTCTGTCCGCTTTCGCCGTCGTTGCGACCACGGCGGACATGTCGGGTTCTATCAACAGTTTCATCACAAGAAACGCCACGATAAGACCCGGAATGATTGTCAGGAAGAAAGTGTTTCTCCAGCCCAGCGCCTGCGCGAGAGCTATGACGATGATCGGGCCAAGCAGGCTTGAAATCAATCCCACTGAAGATGTCGTCATGATGCCCATGTTTAAGCCGCGTCGCGACGGAGTGGACTGCGCAAGCAGAAAACTCTGATTCAACGGTAGGATCGGGCCTTCAAACACACCCATGACAAGGCGGATCAGCAACAGGGAAATAAAACCGACCGCAAAACCCGTCATGAGGGAGCAGAAAGAAAATAATACGATAAAAGCGGCCAAAACCTTCTTCTTCGTTCCTTTTACGTCGGACCAGAAGCAGGCGATAAAACCGACGATGGCATATGTAAGCGCGAACGACGCGACAACCAGGCTGAACTGGGTGTTGTTCATTTTCAAATCCGGCAGAATCATAGGCGCCAGATTCGTCAGCGCGAACCTGTCAAACATTACAAAACCGAACGCGAGCGCCACCACGAGAACCATTATGTTCTCATATCCTTTTTTTACACTCATTGGATCAATCTCCTTTAATGTTCTGACCGCTCGGAGTATACAATGGTGTTCAAATGAGAAATAAGAAAAAATGCAGATATGGGCTGACGGTTGTTTTCGCGCTCCTGTTTTACCCGTTGCTTTCCGGCGCGTGGGCGCGCGATTTTCTGACGGATCAGGAAATCACGCGGATGCAAAAGACGCAGGATATCGACAGGCGGACGGATATTTATATGGCCGCCGCGACGTTGCGCCTTCGCTCCGCGCAGGACCGCTTTGAGGGAAAAGAATCCGAGCCGGGCGACGCGATGGAGTTTTACAGTCAGGAGGACATGCTCGGCGATTACTACAAAATCATTGAGCGCGTTATGCTTATCGTCGGCGACGCCTTCGAGTCGCCGCGCAGCAGGGAAAACGTCAATATCAAAAAAGCGCTGAATAAATTGAAGTCGAAAAGTTCGGACAATCTTAAAAGGCTCTTCACGCTCCAGAAACTTGCGGAGGAAAAACAGAAGGAAGACCTGTGGCACGGCATCAATCGGGCGATTGATATAACCGGGGGCGTTCTGGACGGCGCGGAGGAGGGGCTGTCTGCCTTGGCCAAGCGCGAGCGCCCGTGATCGCCCGACGACGGTTACTCACGTTTCGCGCCTCCGGCGCTGATTTGATGTGTTTTATATTTTTAATTCGTCAGCCCTGCAAAAATGGGCGCGCGCCGCAAAAGTCATGGAGAATCGTTTGACCCGCGGGAAAGAAAACGGGTATCATAAAAAAGCCCCTGCAATGTTAGTGATGGCTACCCTTATTTGAGCCAACATTCTATTTGACGGGTATCCGGGTCGGGCGGCGGTGCGCGAACTTTTCCCACGGGAACTTGCTTGCCTGAAGCCGGTCGCAGGAAGCCCCCTTGGCAACAAGGTTCAAATAGATCGGCCACACGGCGGCGCGGGGGTTCTTTTTTTGTAATATTCGCGAACGGTCGCGAGTATATTTGCGGCGGTCGCGAAAAATGCGGATTTTTTTTATTGGCGATATTTTTGGAAGACCGGGACGGCGTCTGATTGAGGCAAAGCTTCCAGAACTGCTCCGGGAATATGAAATTGATTTCTGCATTGCCAACATCGAAAACGCCGCCGCCGGGTTCGGCATCACGCCAAAAATCGCGGACGAGTTATTTCAAACGGGCGTGGATGTTTTCACTTCCGGAAACCATATCTGGGACAAACGCCCAATTATTCCCTATCTTGCCGAGCAGCCGCGCCTCCTGCGGCCGCACAACTATCCTAAAGGCGTTCCGGGAACCGGCGTTTATATCGGAGAAACTAAAAAAGGCGAACGTGTCGGCGTTCTAAATCTTCAGGGGCGCACATTCATGTCGCCTATCGACTGCCCGTTTACGGTCGGACTTGCGGCCGTTGAGGAAATAAAAAAAGAAACTCCGGTGGTAGTCGTCGATTTTCACGCCGAGGCGACTTCGGAAAAACAGGCTCTGGGCTGGTATCTTGACGGGCGCGCAAGCGCCGTGGTCGGGACGCATACGCATGTGCTCACGGCGGATGAACGGCTCCTGCCGCGCAAAACCGCTTATATAACCGACATTGGAATGACCGGCGCGCACGATTCCATTATCGGTTCCGAGCCGCGCCTCGCGCTGGAACGCATCCTCCTGCAGATACCAAACCGCCTTGAACCCGGCGCGGACAACCTGCGCGTTACGGGCGCGATCGTCGATATCGACGCCTCGACAGGCAGCGCGCTCGGCATCGAGCGCGTCAACCGCCCGTTCAATCTTTGATTTAAGCATGACAAGGGAACTTCCTGAATACGCGCGCGTTGTT